>JAHIUL010000149.1 GCA_018817195.1 Candidatus Margulisiibacteriota bacterium | reverse complement strand
TTAGATATACCTTACGAAGAACAGCTGAAAAACAAAGAAAATAAAGTCAGAGAACTTTTTGGTGATTGCCCAAAAATAATCCCTTCACCAGAAACACATTTTTACCGCAACAGAATGGATTATGCTTTTGGTCCAAATTATTCAATTGGTCTTAAAAAAAGCAAGTTTGAAATCGTTAATATTGAAAAATGCTGGCTCATGTCCGAAGAAAGCAACAAAATTCTTAACCGCCTGCGCTATTTTGTTCAATACAAAAAACTAAAAGGCTATATCTTCTCAAGCGATGATAAAACCCGCGGCCCAATGCGCCATGTGGTTATCAGGGAAGGTAAAAATATAAAAAATACTATTTTAAACATTTTGACCTCTGATAAAATCATTTTCCCACTAGAAGAGCTCTGGGAGAAAATTCATGATTTAGTCGAAGGCGTGACCTGGAGCATTAATCTCTCCCCTGCAGACCGCTCCTATGGTGAAATACAAAAATCATTTGGCCAGGATTATCTAATGGAATCACTTGCAGGAATAAAATTCAAGATCCCTGTCCAGTCATTTTTCCAAACCAATACTCATCAAGCTGAAAAGCTATTAGAAATTGTTAAAGATTTTGCCGGCCTTGAAGGGGAAGAAACATTGCTTGATCTTTATTCTGGCACAGGCAGCATAGGCCTTTCTTTGGCCAGCCAAGCTAAACAAGTTATTGGCGTTGAAGAAAACGAACCTGCAGCCAAATTGTCAGAAGAGAACGCAAAACTAAATAATATTAATAATTATTCTGCCCTGGCAGGCAGGGTTGAAAACATTATTAAATCGCTTGAAGGAAAGCTTGATACAATTATCCTAGACCCTCCACGACCAGGAGTTAACAAAAAAGTTCTTAGGAAGATTGGCAAAATTAAACCGGAGAAGGTTGTTTATGTTTCATGCAACCCTACAACTCAGAAGCATGACGTGGAGATTTTAAAAGAATTTGGTTACGAAATAAAAAAATGCCAGCCATTAGATATGTTTCCGCATACACCGCATATTGAAAATATAATATTAATGAAATCTTAGCTAGATTTTAACGATAATATATACAGGAGATAACCATGAGTTACATAGCACCAACAAGCTTGCGCCAGTCTCAGACCAGAGCGATTAAACACTTACAAGGTCAACCTGGCAAACCATTTCCCTTTAGGATCAATGAAGACCGTTTTGTGGCCAGAAGGGTCTTTGTGGCAGAGGCCTTAGTAAAACAACTAAGAATTAATCCAGAACTCGTTCGTCCCTTCTTAAAAGTGCTTTTCCTTGATTCAAAAAGTTATGCTCGTTTCTGCCAAGTTATGAATTACGGCAAACAGGCTGCTGGCTTTTATCCTCTGGGGAAAAACGGTGACCACGAAGCCTTGCTCAGGGGAGAAATCCCATATTTACCCGATAGATCCAGAGTTATTGTTCTCCCAGAGGATTTCCAAGCTGTGGATCTCGCTCATGAACTTTTACACGATATTTATTCTGGAGGCGGTCTCTCAGTTGAAGATCGAGTTAAATTCACCAATGAAATCTTGCGCTGGTATCGTCTTTCAATCGATCCCGAGATGCCCCATCAACACAAGAATCGTCCTTTTTATGAAGACGTTGCAGAAATGTGCATGGGAAGATATAGCCTTCAACATATCTCACGTTGGTATGGCTTGGGCAGACACGAACAAGAACGTGGTTTCCAAATATTTGCTGCCGAATGCTTTGCTCATACAGGGGAAGCAGTTCTATTTCCAGATGAGGCATGTGTAAACCAAGCTCCAGAATATATAATAGGTTATCTTAGACATAAACGACTATTTGATCGAAACGTTTTTCAGCAGTTTAGGGGGCAAACGCTTCGGCCTCAAGTCCTTCAAGCTCAACGCACAAGCGGTTATCACTGCTGAGACAAGAATCTTGCCTTCTCTTAGAATTTCCTGTTTAAAAATAATCCTTGCCTTAGATAATCTTTCGATTTCAGTTGTCACCAGTATCTCATCATCATATTGCGCTGGAGCCTTATAATCACATTCAACTCGGTTAATAGCAAAAACAATATTTTGTTCCTCTTTCAATTTAGTCAAGGATATTCCCATGTCCCGCAGCAGCTCACTCCTGCCCCGCTCAAACAAAGCTAAATAGTTAGCGTAATAAACAACGCCTTCAGCGTCAGTATCGCGATAAATTATACGGTATTTGAATTGGTGCTTCATTGGCTAATCTTTTTTACGATGCCAGCAAATCCCGGGAAAGATGTTTCAATACAAGCAGCATCATCAATAGTAGTTTCGCCTTCAGCAATTAAACCCGCAATTGCCATGGACATAGCAATCCTGTGGTCACCGTAACTTTTAATCTTTGCGCCAATTAGTTTTGTTGGGCCTTCAATAATCATACCGTCTTCCAACTCTTCAATTTTCGCTCCCATTTTCTTAAGCTCGGAACAAACTGTTTTAATGCGGTCCGACTCTTTAACCCTTAATTCTCTGGCTCCGCGAATTTCCGTCACGCCTTGAGCCTGCGTCGCTGCCACAGCTATAATAGGAATCTCATCTATAATCTTTGGAATAATTTCCCCCTGTACTACTGTACTACGAAGCTCGCTACTTCGAACAACTATATCTCCCCTCGGTTCACCAGAAATAATTGTTTCGTCTCTTACTTCTACCTCAGCCCCCATGCGATGCAAAACTTCGATAATTCCCATTCTAGTCGGATTCAAGCCAACATTTCTAATAGTTAATTCAGAATTTGGCACAATTAAACCCGCCACCATAAAAAACGCCGCAGATGAAATATCCCCAGGTACATCAATCTCTTTACTATCAAAGTCTTTCCCACCCGTAACCCGCAACCCGGAACCCGTAACCTTGAGACTCGCCCCAAAATATTCCAGCATCCTCTCTGTATGGTCCCTGGCCTGATTTTTTTCAATTACTACTGTTTCACCCTTAGCAAAAAGACCCGCCAAAAGGATTGCTGATTTAACCTGGGCTGAAGCAACTGGCAATTCGTATTCAATTGGAGCAAGATTGCCTCCGGAAATTTTCAACGGCGCATAAATATTATCGTTTTCCTGCCGACCATCAATGCTGGCTCCCATTTCCCGCAAAGGCTTCACAACCCTCATCATGGGCCGTTTTTGAATTGACTCATCTCCGGTAATCTTCGTGGTAAACGGCTGCCCGGCCAAAATCCCGGCCATCAAGCGCATCGTTGTCCCAGAATTACCAACATTCAAAACCTCTTTTGTCCCCTTTAAACCTTTTAACCCTTTACCTTTTATTGCTAAAGGCCCTCCATCTTTCAATCTTTCAATCTCAACTCCTAATTTCCTAAAACACTCAACCGTTGCCAAACAATCCGCGCTCGCCAAAAATCCATTAATAACAGTTTCGCCTTTAGCCAGTGCGCCAAGCATAACCGCGCGGTGGGAAATAGATTTGTCCCCTGGAACATGAATTTCAGCTTTGATTTTCTTGAGAGGAGAAACAAAGAGGCTATCCATAAATCGAATCCCTAAAACCCTTGGCTTTTTCTAAAAACTTTTCGATTTCATCAGCATCATCTTCTTTGATATGCTTTTCCAGCCTGCTGATTGCTTTCTTAAAAGCAGACAGCGTCTTTAATACAGCTTTTTTATTGGTCATAAACATATCAACCCCAAGGATTGGATCGCCAGAGGCAATGCGCGTTGTGTCGCGAAAACCTGAAGCAGCGCA
>JAHIUL010000148.1 GCA_018817195.1 Candidatus Margulisiibacteriota bacterium | reverse complement strand
TAACACGATATATATAGTGTAAGCCCAAGAAATTCCAAGTTTGCCTGTTAGCAAGGAATTTTTTATTATGGAGGCTAAAATGACGAACGCTGATTCGCCAGCAGTAAAACCAAATATAGCCCTCTGGACAAAATACCTCACACAGTACAAAAGTGTTAAGAAAGATCTTGTCCAAAAAATTATTGAAGCCCTTAAAAAGGGTGAAGTTGTTTATGTAAAAGATGGCAAGATAGTTGATGCAACTACTCCTGGAGTTACCAAGATTGACCTCAGGGATGGTTTAAGCCAAAAAGAAGCAAAGGCTTTAGGTTTAACTGCTAAACAAGCTGACCAGATTGCTGCCCAGGGTTGGGCGCTTAAAGGGGAAACAGGCGTTCAAACAGATGACTCAGCTAAGGTTTTAGATGTCAGTGAATTAGCCAGATTTGATGCTGCTATCCAAGAGTTTGCTGATGCCAATGGCTGGAGTTTTGATGAAGCGCTGCAAGCTTATTATGCTAACAATGCCAAGTTTCAGCGTACTGATACTAAAGCGCGCAAAGAGAATCGTGTTAAAACTGAGGCAGAACTGCTTAAAGGCCTGAAAAAGGTAACGAATGCTGATCAGTTTACTGCTTATCTCAAAGAAACCCTTAAACTCCAGGATGATAATCCCATCTTAGCTAATCTTAAGGCTTTTGATTTTTCTAAGGCAGCAGACCGGCAAAAAGCTATTGCTTACATTATTAAACTTGCCTCTGGCTCAGAATGGAGCAAGGATTTCCAAGAGAAGATTTTAAAGTTTGCTAAAGCAATCCAAACCCCATATAAGGGTCAGCTAGACTTAGCTTCTATTAAAGCCTGGGCGCCAGAAGCTAAAGCCTACGGGGAAGAAGAACCTGCTGTAGTTGTGGAAACTGGGGAACCTGAAAAAGCCGATAATGCGGGAGTGCTTAATAATCCGACTAAAGTTACGCCGCCTCTGGCAGAACCTCCTCCACCAGATTCAAAACCTGTTGAGGGGACCCAAGCGGAGCAGCCACTTGTCAAGGTTGTTACTCCGCCACTAGCTCCTCCTGCAGAACAACCACCAAAAGCATCAAGTCCAACTGCTGTGATTGCGCCAGTTACCCCAAAACCAGTTAATGTTGCTGCTAAAAAAGCAGATGAAAAGAAAGCTGCAAAATTAGCTAAACAAGCTGCTGCTGCTGCTGCTGATACTCGTAAACAGGAAGCAAAACAACCTATTGAGACTGCCAATGGCTTGATAGGTAAGTTAGAGAAAGCGGATGATGATCAAATAAAGGCAGCAATCACTAAAGTTGAATCTTCTTATGGTAAAAAGGCCGAGTTTGAGACTGCTTTAAAGGAACTTAATGATTTAATTGAAGCTAAGAAAGCAGCGATAATTGAAGAAGAGCAGGCAGCTAAGGCTTTGGCTGTAGAACAAGAAAAGGCTCAAGCTCTAACCACGGCTATAGAGGGAAGAAAATTAAATGCCAAACCTGTGATTGAAAAAGCCGGGGTATTGCAGAAAAAGTATGAAGCCAGGGGATCAAAAAAGTCAGTTGAGATTGCTGGTCAAATTAAAGCAGCAATTGCGCTTGTTGAAGGTTCAATTACTACTGGAAAAAGATTTAAAAAATATCTCAAAGCCTTGCAAACTTTTGTTGAGAAGAAAGAAGCTGCACTAAACGAAGCAGTAAAGCAGGACGCTAAAAAGGCACATGGTTTGCGCAAAAAAGCGTTAGAAAGTTTAAAGAAAGAATTTGAATATTCAGACCTTATGAAAAAATTAGAGGCCAAGATGCCCAAAACAGAGGCACAAACTGAGACCATCAATAAAAAACTTGGTGAAGTAAAAGTTGCGCTGCTAAGTGGTGTTGATTTTAAAGTTAAACTAGGCGAATTAAAAGCTGCGCTTGAGGCAGGGCAGGCTAAGTTAGACGCAATTAAGCAAGAAGAAGCAGCTGCTGAGCCTAACCTTGAACCCAAGCCTGAACCTGCAGTTGTTAAGAGAGGAGTCCCCAAACTTGAACCAAAGGAAGTTTTCTCTCAGGTTTGGGAAAAACTTGAAAAAGCTACTTCTATAGCGGATATTGAGGCTGCCTTAACAATTCTTCGTACAATTCCAGAGAAAGATATTAGCTTTTACGCCAATGTTACTGAAGCTATGAAAAAGGCAGAGACTGCTATTGCCTTGATTAAAAAATATTCAACCTCAACTAATGAATATGTTAGGGCTGCAGCTGTAGAATTGCAAAAACAAGCCTTAGAGTGTTTGATGTCAGCCTGTACTTATCCTTCTTCAGTTGCTGGCGGATCTGATGCTGAAAAATTAGATTCTTATCTTAAGCAAATAGAAATAATTGCCAAGATCGAAAGTCAAAACTTATCTCCAGCTAAGGCTTATGATGCATATAAAAAACAGATGCCGAGTTCATACTTGTTAGATGTATATATTGATAAAATATTACCGAAATTGTCTCAGGTGGTAAAAGAGGGACAGGCGGCTCAAGCTGCCCAGTTAAAGAAGCAAGAAGCGCAAAAGAAGATAGATGAGCATAAAGCAGCCCTGCCAAAATTACTGAAAAAATTGGAGGCAACAGGAGATCAGAAGCTTATAGCGTTTGGAACAAATCTTCAAAAAACTCTTGCAAAGACAAATTCGGAGAATTTAAGTAATTATGAAAAATTATTAAAAGAAACTGAAGCAAATCTTAATAATTGGGTCCAAATAGCCCAGAAGAAAATGCCGATCCAATATGCAATTTATAGATTAAAGACAAATGATAATGGTAAGATATTGAGTAGAGCTAATTTGATTGTTGGATATATTAAAGACTGGATGAAGGTTTTTGATAATGTAGGATTGTCTGGTAGTCTTCAACTGAAAATCAAGATTAAAAATGAAAGAATAGAAAATTTAAGCTGCAAACTTAATGGTTTTAAGGTGTGTGAGAGAACGGAAGCAACTCAGGATATGCCCAAGGCGGTTGATCAGAAAATAGCAATGAAATTTCTGGAAGCTCTTTTTGCAAAGGTTCAAATCAAGGGGCTTAAGAATGGAACATATAAGTTGCCATTAACTCTTAACGTTAATATGTAATCCTTTAATAACATTTAATAACATTTCTTTTTCTGCTAAAATTTCAGTATATATGAGAAAAGCAATAATCCTACTTTCCGGTGGTCTTGATTCTGCAACCACGCTTTATTACGCTAAAAGCAAAGGGTATAAGTGTTTTGCTCTGATATTTGATTATGGACAGCGACACAAGAGGGAAATAAGTAGTGCAGTAGTGCTGGCGAAAAAGGCAATGGTCCCGTGTCAGATTATTAAGATTAAACTTCCATGGAAGGGAAGTTCGCTTTTGGATAAGAAGTTGAAAGTTCCAGTTAGAAAAGATTTAAAAGGTATTCCCTCAACCTATGTTCCTGCACGTAACACTATTTTCTTAAGTTTTGCGCTGTCTTATGCTGAGGCAATAGGGGCCACGGCAATTTTTATTGCTGCTAATGCTGTTGATTTTAGCGGCTATCCTGATTGCCGGCCGTCCTTTTATAAAGCTTTTCGAAAAGTTGTTAAAGAAGGGACTAAAAAGAAGAAGATCAAGATTCTGACACCATTGATTAATAAGACAAAGGCACAGATCATTAAATTAGCTTTAAAATTAAAAGTTCCGCTTGAGCTGACCTGGTCCTGTTATAAAGGCGGGAAGAAACCATGTGGTGTGTGCGACAGTTGTAAGCTAAGACAAAAGGGTTTTGCTGCTTTAGGTCTTATTGGATAATCCTTTGAGTCTTTGAGCCTTGGAGGCAAAAAAAACATTATATGCCTCAAAGACTCGAAGGCTCTAAGAAGACTTTTATAAAGACTGCATCTATTATATAATGGTGTTATGAATCCACTGATATTTGTCTGTTTTTTTACTGGTTTAATACATTTTACTGAAACAATCTCGTCTTCAATGCGCTTAACAGGCGTCAGGACCAAGCGCTTGGCCTTGTCCCTTTCCTTTGTTAACGCATCCCTCTTGGTTTCTCGTATGTCCAACATGCTCCAGGCGCCGCTTTTAGGCGGCATGGTTGATACGTCAATCCTGCAAAACAATGTTTCAGTGCTCTGGGGCAATTTTAGGCTTATCATCTTTGCGGCTTTTGTCGGTAATTTAATCGGCGCAATCCTGACTCCATTTGCGGTAAGTATTTTTACTAAAGTGGTCAAAAAGTTTGATCAAGTTCAGTCAATCCCAAAATTGATCCTGCTGGCTTTTTACCCTTCAAACATGATTAAGGTGGCAAAAGCATTTAAACTGCCAAGCCGCAACTCTTTAAAAGGAATTTCGCTCAAAGGTATCCCAACCCTGTTTCTCTGGTTAAATTTAATAATGGTTTCTATTTATGCTATTGGCGTGCTCTGTTCGCTGATGGCCGGGGCTTTAATCCCAACTTATCGAGTCACTGCAACCCAACTTTCTGGGATTGTTAACGGCATTGCCACTATTCTTTTTACCTTAATGGTTGACCCGATCGCAGCCCATATCACTGATCAGACAGCCCGAGGTGAGAGGAAAGAAGCTGATGTGCGCTCAGTTGTCTTTTATATAGTATTAGGCAGGGTGGTTGGCACCCTGATTCTCTCTCAAATTCTTTTTGTTCCTGGAGCACACTATATTAAATTAGTAACTCTCTTTGTTAAAGGCGTCTTCCTGCAATGAGAATCATTCGCCATCCCAGAAAGAAAAAGCTTAAAGACTGCGTAGTTGCTCTTGGAACATTTGATGGCGTGCATCGCGGCCATCAGAAAGTTATAAAAAGCGCTGTTGCCTATGCTAAAAAAGTTAAAGCTGCCTCTCTGGCAATAACCTTTGACCCGCATCCTCAGCAATTGATAATACCTAAACGCGGTTTAAAATTAATCACCACTTTAGCTGAACGTGAAGAGCTGTTTTGCGAATTGGGAATAGATGGCGTTGTTGTAATCAGGTTCAGTAAAAAGCACCAGCAGCTCTCTGCCCGCGCTTTTGTTAAAAAATACCTGGTTGATAAGCTGGGGGTGAAACGTGTTTTTGTTGGCTTTGACTATACTTTTGGCAAGGCTAGAAAAGGTGATGTTTCAGAACTAAAAAAACTGGGCAGGGAATTTGGCTTTGAAGTAACTGTGATTAAGCCTGTCAGCTGCCAGAAACATGTTATTAAATCAAAGCTTATCAGGGAATTTGTTAGCCAGGGCCGCTTTAGCCAGGCAATTCGTTTTCTTGGCCATTCATATAGATTAACAGGTAAAGTTATTAAGGGTTCGGGCAGGGGCAAGGAGCTGGGTTTTCCAACTGCTAATTTAAAGGTTGATAAGAATAAACTTATTCCAGCTCAAGGCGTTTACTTTGGGCTGGTTGGCAAGAGAAAATGCGTGGTTAACATCGGGGCCAGGCCGACTTTTGGCGCAGGCCAAACTGTGGTGGAAGTGCACATCTTAAACTTTAAAAAGAATATCCGCGGCAAAAACATTAAGGTAAACCTGTTAAAGAGATTGCGGGATGAAAAGCAGTTCTCAGACGTAAAAAGGTTAAAAGATCAAATACAAAGAGACGTAAATCACGCCAGACTATTGTCAGTTTAGTGTTTCTGTGATAGAATGAAAATGTAATGGTTCTTAATAAAGAGAAGAAAACCGCGATAATGAAAAAGTTCCAACAGTGCCAAGGGGACACTGGTTCCCCAGAGGTGCAGGTTGCCTTGATCACTGAAAGAATTACTCAATTGGTCGAACATTTGAAAAAAAATAAAAAGGATAATCATAGCCGACGAGGGCTTCTTATACTGGTAGGTCAGCGCAAAAAGCTCCTTAGTTACCTTCAAGAAAAAGATGTAAACCGTTATAAGAACCTGGTGGCAAGTCTGGCGATTAGGGGTTAGATGATAAATAAGGTAGAAAAGGATTTTGGCGAAGGAAGCGTTTTCTCATTTGAAACTGGCAGGTTAGCAAAAGAAGCTGGTGGTTCGGTTATTGTTCGCTTAGGCGATACTATGGTCATGGCTACTACTGTTTCTTCGGATACACCCCGGCCTGGGATTGATTTTTTTCCGCTCTTAGTTGATTTTGAAGAAAAACTTTACGCAGTTGGCAGGATCCCCGGTGGATTCTTTAAGCGGGAAGGCAAGCCAACTGAAACGGCAATTTTAACAGCCCGCCGTATTGACCGGCCGATTCGCCCTTTATTTCCAAAAGGCTATCGCAATGACGTTCAAATTGTAATTACACCGTTGTCTGTTGATGAGGATAATCCACCTGATATTTTAGCCATTAACGGCGCTTCAGCTGCTTTGGCTGTGTCTGATATTCCTTTTGATAATTTAATTGGCGCGGCAAGGGTTGGCAGGATAGACGGCAAGTTTATTGTTGATCCAACTGTGTCTGAAATGGCTGAATCAGATATGGATTTAGTAGTGGCAGGCACCAAAGATGCCATTATGATGATTGAATGCGGTTCAAAAGAGGTTTCAGAAGCAGAGGTTTCAAAGGCAATCAAAGAAGCTCACAATAGAATTAAAGATGTTATTAAACTTCAGGAAGAATTAGCTAAGCAAGCTGGTAAAAAGAAAAAAGAAGTTAAACTCTATAAGCCCGATGAAACAATCGAAAAGTTTGTCAAAGACAAAGCAGAAAAGAAAATTATTGCAGCTGCTGATATATCCCAAAAAGATAAACGCATGGCTGCCTTAGATGTGATCAAAGAAGAACTTGCCCAGGCGATTAAAGATGGTAAAGACGAAGAATTAAAGAAACTTGTTGACTCCCGTCCCGCAGATATTAAAAACATTATTAATGACATTGAGAAAAAGAATGTTC
>JAHIUL010000147.1 GCA_018817195.1 Candidatus Margulisiibacteriota bacterium | reverse complement strand
GGTAAAGGCTGTGCGCAGGAAGCCCAAGCGCAAATAGTATTATCATGCTAAAACATTCAATTAAAGTAGGCTTTAGTTTTGGAATAACTTCCGGAATAATTACGACCCTTGGCCTGATGGTTGGTTTAAGTTCAAGCACCCATTCAAAATTAGTTGTTATTGGCGGCATATTGACTATCGCTGTTGCTGATGCTTTCTCGGACGCCCTGGGTATTCATATTTCTGAAGAATCAGAAAATAAACATACAACCAGAGAAATTTGGGAGTCAACTGTTTCGACATTTTTATTTAAATTTATTTTTGCTTTGACTTTTATTGTGCCTGTTTTGCTTTTTCAGCTTTCTTTAGCTGTAATTGTGAGCTTGGTTTGGGGTTTTTCTTTGCTGGGCCTGCTCAGTTATAATATGGCTAAAGAGCAAAATGAAAAACCCTGGAATGTAGTGTTAGAGCATTGGCTGGTTGCTTTAATGGTTGTGGTTTTGACGAATTACATCGGGTCATTTATAGCTACAAAATTCAATTAAGCTTTATGAAATGATTGCGTGCACCAGCTGCCGCGCCAGGGGGATCGCAACATTTTGATCAGCGTAACCCGGACTTGTAGCAATAGTCACCACGCCCGCTTTTTGACAAATTTCAGCAAGAAAGCGAACTATCTGGGCAAAGTCTTCTTCAGTAGGCAGCAGGCCGGTATGAGTTTTTTTCACAAAACCATCCAGGTCAATATCAATTGTAAGCTTCTTTGGATTGCTTTGCTGTCTAATAAGATGGGGGAGAAAAGCCGATCTTTCCGCAGGTATGTCCAGGGATGGATTTTGTTCCGCAAAGAGTAATCCCAGGTGATATAAATCTCGTGCCTCCTGCGTAGTGAAGGAGAGCAAGCCATGATTTGTCATGTAGTAAGGTCCCTCAAGTCCAGCTAAGAATGTCCAGAGTCGATCGAATAGTCCTTTAGCAATTGCCGGAAGAATAAAATTTCCGCACCAAAGTATATTGCGGGTATAATCTGCTACAGCATGAAGATTTTCCGCGTTAGACCATCTATTCGGCTCAAACTCATCCGAGTGCCGGTCAATATGAATTAACATGGATCCCCTCTGGATATAGCCCATTGTATATGCTTCATGCCACGCAAAGTAAGCCATTTGATGGTTGTCCATAACATAGATGGGAGGTCTTCCTGGTGCTTCTATACGAACGCAATTTTTAAGCCCTGTGTAATGCGCATTGACGCTGCTTTTCGGACGGGTAAGATTAGATGAGCTTTTTAAGGAGATACAGGGATGTTGTCCAGCCTTGATATCAGCAATGCTGCCTGCGATTAATGGGGTGTTAAAAGTGCCGGAGTTATCTGTAGTAGGTGTTTTTCTGGAAAAGTAAATCGAATATAGTTTTCCATCAGCTCCATGCTGGTAATGCCCGTTTCGAACCAGCCATGACTGTATGGGGTGATGTGTTATGCCTCTTCCAACTGAATGTATCATTACAGATAATTATCTGTAATTTAATATGAAAATTTCGCCTTTTTCCTCAAGTTTATTTCCGGTGGTAATATTGGTAAGTTTCAGCTCTTTTATCTTCATGCCATTTTCAAGAGGGACATCCTTATTTTTTAGGTGATATAAATCTAGACTGGGGCTATCTGTCCACTCCAGGGTGTAGTGAAAGGCATCTATGATTTTATTTTTATTATCTGTTTTAATAACCAGTAGATCATGAAGCTTAACCGGCTTTTCAGAAAATTTCGAGTCACCATAATATTCACAGATAAACTTATAAATCGTGTATGGGCCTTTAACAGTTTTTAGATCGCCGATCTGGTAGGGGCTGTCAGCAGGATAGGGCGGGGGAACAGCATCAATATTTTTGATCGTCTCATAATCAAAATCTGCCTTTGGAATTGTTTCGGTTAGTGTATAGGTTTTTGGCGGTTCTTTTGGCAGACAGCCGGCCAGGAAGATTAAAAGAACAATAAAGCCGGCTGAAATGACCTTCATTAATAATGTATTTTAATTTTTAAATCCTGCGGTTGAACGCCGAGGTTGATTTTGGCGGCATCAAAGCTGGGCGAACCCCACAGGCCACGGGCATTATTTGAAACACCCAAGCCTTCTTTGATGAAACCAAAAAAGGATGAGTCCCTCAGGCCGTTATTGTTTTCATCGTGCAGGACAACAATGGCGTAATTGCCAATAGGCATCTTTGAAAAGGTAACATTGGCTTTTTTGTTTTCAATAGTGCTGACAATCACCCGGCTGGCTTTTTGGATTGTCTCAGGAAAACCATCAGCATAATCAAACAAGCCGATCCTGACAGAGCCTTCACTATTGCGCAGGCCTTCAACAGCAACCTTTATATCATTAGTTTTGATGACTTCTTTGACTAAAAGAGGTTTGTCCGATTCATTAGTTCGGACAACGGTAATTTTGACAAATTCAGTAAGTTTTTTTCTTTGTTCCAGCGGTTTGCTTTCCTCCGGCCGTTTGTAATCCATCATGACCTGGGCAAAAGCTGTAGTCGCAATCAGGAATAATAGACCAGCAAGGATTAATTTGTTTTTCATGGTTATTTTCCTCCTTTTAACGGTCCTCTTTCGTGAGGGGTGCTGATTATTCTGTTAAACTCTTTATTGCTTAGATTTTCAGGAGCATATTCAACATCATATGTTTTTAGCTTTTTAACAAAGGCTCTCAGATGGTTTCTTGAGCCGCGCAGCAGGCAGTTATAGACTAGTTTAATGTCATCTTGGTTAGTGTGCTTGATTAATTTTTGCAGATCAACGATGCTGATGTCTTCTATAACAGCTCCGGCCTTGAGGGCTTCGGCCAGGGACCTTTCGCCCTGACTGCTCAAGATTTTGTTTAGCGCAATGAGTTTTTTGTCTGATACCAATGGTTTATCCAGGTCATATTTTTTGGCCAGTAAAGCAACAGCCTGAACATGGGTTTGTTCGCTGTCTGAAATCTTTTTAAAAATAGGCAGTTTCCATTTATCATAAAATTTTGAATAAAGAACTACAGCCAATGCTTCTTCCTGGACTGTGTAAATAATGCCTTCTTTTTCTTCCTGATTAAGAGGTTCTTTTGGCAGGTCTTTTACTAGGCGGCTAACCGGACCTTGCCTGACGATTGTCATGCCGTCTTCGTTAACGTCAAAAAGCATCTCAACATCAGGCGGGCGGCCCATGGCTAGGACGGCACTGCTTAAAAGTACCAGAATTGAAAGTGAAATTAATGGTTTAATCTTGGTCATGTAATTCACTCCTTTGGCATCCGGGGTGAACATATTCTAGCAGATACTTCATATTATGCAATAATTCCTTCGATTCTGGCCATGACATTATCTGTTAACCTTTCTTTTACTTCTGCTGCTTTGAGGTTTTCTTTTAGTTGGTCGAGATTGCTGGCGCCAAGGATTACTGTGCTGACATTGGGATTCTTTAAACACCAGGCAATTGCCAGCTGGGCAGGGGAGCAGTCTAATTCTTTGGCCAGCCTCATTAATTTGTCAATCTTATCAAAAACAGGCTGTTCTAATAAATGATAGCTTTCATATTCTTTTTTAAGCCAGCTGACGCGGTCAAGCCGGCTTTTTTGGGGAATGCCTTTATTATATTTGCCGGTCAGGATTCCCGCAGCCAGCGGGCTCCAGATTGTTGTGCCTAGGCCATGCTTTTGATAGAGCGGGACATATTCTTTTTCAACCCGCTTTCTGGCAAGCATATTATATTCCGGCTGCTCCATGGTTGGCGCAATTAAATGGTATTCTTTGGCAAATTTAAATGCCTGTTCAATTTGCTCCGCGCTCCATTCTGATGTGCCCCAGTAAAAAGCCAGGCCCTGGCGGAGAATTTGGTCCATAGCTAAAACTGTTTCCTCCAGAGGAGTATGCTTGTCTGGTCGGTGACAGAATAATAGATCAACGTAATCCATTTTTAAACGTTTGAGGGAGTTTTTTGTTCCTTCAATTAAATGTTTACGTGACAAACCAATTTGGTTTGGTTTATCGCCGCCCCAATAAATCTTAGTTGAGACAACAACTTCGTCACGATTAAAATCCTTCAAGGTTTTGCCAAGAATAGATTCTGAAACACCGTTTGAATAAACTTCAGCCGTATCAAAAAAATTAATGCCGTTGTCAAAAGCAAAATGGACGCATTCTCGCGCCTGGGCAAAGTTTAAAGTGGGCCCAAAAGTTAACCATGTGCCAAGGGATAATTCGCTGACCTGAAGACCTGATCTGCCTAAATGGTTGTATTTCATGCTACAATTTTAACATACTAAGCATTGTGGAGGAATAGAAGATGAAGTTTAAAGATAAAGTCGTAATTATTACTGGTGCTTCCAGCGGCATCGGCCGACAGTTAAGCCTGCAGCTGGCTGCCCAAGGAGCTTGGCTTTGTTTAGCTGCACGTCATGTTGAACGGTTAACAGCTTTAGCTGATGAATGTGAGAAGTTGGGCGGCAGGGCTATGGCAGTGCCAACAGATGTTGGTCAGGAGTCGCAGTGCGAAAACCTAATTAATAAGACGGTTGAGAAATTTGGCAGGATTGATGTTTTAATTAACAACGCTGGTTTTGGCATCAAAGGCAGTTTTGAGGAATTGCCTGATCTTGATCTTTTTAAGTCGGTTATAGACGTGAATTATTACGGCGCTGTTTACTGCACACGGTTTGCCCTGCCGTATTTAAAGCAAACCAAGGGGAGAATTGTTGGGGTTTCCAGCATACTGGGCAAGATTGGCATGTCCGGTAGTACAGCCTACTGCAGCAGTAAGTTTGCCATGGCTGGTTTTTTTGATGTGCTGAGGCTGGAATTAAAAAAACATAAAGTAAGTGTAACAATGATTTATCCTGGTTATGTTGTAACTGAATTTGCCGAAAGAATGGTTAAGCCGGACCGCACGCTGCAGGGGCAGGAGGGCCGGAAATTTTATACTAAGAGCATGATGACTGCCAAAAGATGCGCGCATATTATAATTAAAGCAACTGCGCGCAGGAAACGCCAGTTAATTATGACTTCATACGGGGTGATAGGCGTGTGGCTAAACTTATTGGCTCCGCGCTTTCTTGATTGGATACTGCCCTTTATCAGCCGAATGAATAAGGAAAGAATCGGAGGAGGGAGGATTTGAACCCCCGATCCCGCAAAGCGGGATAGTCGCTTTCGAGGCGACCGCCATCAGCCACTCGGCCACTCCTCCCGAATGGCGGAAGGGGTGGGATTTGAACCCACGGTACCGTTAAGTACACACGCTTTCCAAGCGTGCTCCTTAAGCCGCTCGGACACCCTTCCGTAATAAAAATGCGCCTAGTGCGATTCGAACGCACGACCCCTTCCTTCGCAGGGAAGTACTCTATCCAGCTGAGCTATAGGCGCACGACTGAATTATGTTATAATATCATATCATGATTAAATTTGGAACGGATGGCTGGCGCGCCGTTATTTCCGACGAATTTACTTTTGCTAACGTCAATAAAGTTGCCAAGGCAATTGCGTTTTATTTAATTAATCATAAGTTGACAAAAAAGCCCCTGATTATTGGTTATGACCCCCGTTTTTTAGCTGATAAATTTGCTGAAGCCATAGCTAAAGTTATGGAAGATGCCGGCATCAATTGTTATTTGACTGAACGCGACACGCCAACCCCAATAGTGGCTTGGGAAGTAAAAGATAAAAAAGCTTGCGGCGCTGTTATGATAACAGCTTCACATAATCCAGCCAGTTATTGCGGTATTAAGTTTATCCCGGACTATGCTGGCCCGGCTAATGAAATAATCACCAAAGAGCTTCAGGAATATGCTAATGGTAATATTGAACTTCCAAGGCCAAAACGCAAAGGTAACGTGGAAAGATTTGAGCCGCGGGAACGTTATTTTAAATATCTCCAATCGTTAATTGATTTTGAATTGATTAAGAGATCAGGGCTTAAAATTATTTATGATGCTATGTATGGCTGCGGCCGTGGTTATCTTGATCGTCTGCTTGAAGAAAATGGCATTAAGGCAGAGGTGTTGCATGGCGAAAGGGATGTCTTGTTTGGGGGAAGAAACCCTGAGCCTGATGATGAGAATCTTGAAGAGTTAAAGAAAAGAGTTGTTGCCGCAAAAGCTGATATCGGCATTGCCAATGACGGAGATGCGGACCGCTTTGGCATTGTGGATGAAGCGGGTAATTTCCTCCACGCTAACCAGGTTTTGGCTTTAGTTTGCGATTATCTTATTGAAGATAAGGGTTTTACTGGTTCAGTTGTTAGGTCTGTTGCTACCACGCATTTGCTTGACCGTATTGCGGCTAAAAATAAGGTTAAATTGCACGAAACTCCGGTTGGGTTTAAACACATTGCCGCACTGATGATGAAAGAAGATGTGATCTTGGGCGGGGAGGAGAGCGGAGGATTATCAATCAAGGGCCATATTCCTGAAAAAGATGGCCTTTTAGCTAATCTTTTGATAATTGAAATGTTGGGCAAGAGAAAAAAGTCCTTATCGCAAATTTGGGCTGATTTAGTCAAAGAATATGGCGAAATCTTTGGGGAGAAATTAAATTTAAGGTTTGATAAGGCAAAAAAAGAGCAATTGATGAATATATTAAAACAAAATACGCCTCAGCAATTAGCAGGCCTTAAAATTATTAATGTCAATAAAGTTGACGGAGTCAAACTGACTTTGAGCGAAGGGAGTTGGATTTTAGCGCGCCCTTCTGGCACAGAACCATTGGTCCGCATATATGCGGAATCAGATAAGCTGGAAAAGCTTAAAGTCATGATAGAAGCGATTAAAAATTTGGTATAATTGAGGATACTGGAGGAATTAATATGGCAAAGAAGAAAAAAGTAAAAACGGTTAAAGTCAAGGTTGTGATGAGCGATGTTGAGATGGGCCGGGCTTTAAGGCGCATAGCACATCAGATAATTGAGGCAAATAAAGGCAGTCAAGATATTGTTTTAGTTGGCATCATGCAGCGCGGTTTACCGCTGGCCAAGCGTCTGGCGGAAATAATCAGCAAAGAAGAGGAAATTGATGTGCCGGTTGGGGGTCTTGATGTGTCGCTTTACCGGGATGATTTAACTAAAAAAGGCCAGTACATTGAAGTGCGCAAATCTGATATGCCTTTTGCAGTAACGGACAAGATTGTTGTTCTGGTTGATGATGTTGTTTTTGCCGGCAGGACTGCGCGGGCAGCTTTAGACGGCATCAAGGATTACGGCCGGGCTTCTAAAATCCAACTGGCGGCTTTAATCGACCGCGGCCACCGGGAACTGCCTATCCACCCTGATTTTGTGGGCAAAGCAATCCCAACCTCATTTAAAGAAGATGTTAAAGTTGATGTCTTTGAAGTGGATGGCGTGGACAGGGTATTGATTAAGTAATGTGCCTGCATTAAAAACCTACGCAACTAAAGAGCAAATTTTAAAAGGGCTTAATCCTGAGCAGAAAAAAGCTGTGACCCATGGAGATGGTCCTATTTTAGTTGTAGCCGGAGCTGGCACAGGAAAAACAACCGTTATTATCCGCCGCATTGCCCACCTGATTGCTGCAAAAAAAGCTAAACCAAGTGAGATTTTAGCTTTAACCTTCACGGATAAAGCTGCTGAAGAAATGGAGGCCAGGGTGGATCGTTTGGTTCCTTATGGTTTTATTGATGTTTTAATCTCTACCTTCCATGCTTTTGGCGACAGGGTGCTGCGGGAGCATGCCATTGATCTGGGTTTGCGGCCGGATTATCAGGTGCTTTCCCGGGCTGAACAGGTTGTTTTTTTTCGCGAACATATATTTGAATTCCCTTTAAAATATTATAAATCTCTGAGCGACCCAACCCGGCATGTTGAAGCTTTAATTAGTTTAATAAGCCGGGCGCAGGATGAGGATCTTTCACCAGCAGAATATCTGAAAGGCGTAAAAGATAAACAACAAGTTGAAGCAGCTAGGATTTATAAGAAATACCAGGAGTTAAAGGCCAAGAAAGGGTTTGTTGATTTTGCTGACCAGGTATCATTGGTATTGAAACTTTTCCGCAAAAATCCAGCTATCCTCAAAAAATTCCAACAGCGCTTCAAATATATTTTAGTTGATGAGTTTCAGGATACCAATTATGCTCAGTTTGCATTGCTTAAGCTATTAGCCGGTAAAAAAGCTAATTTAATGGTAGTGGGGGACGACGACCAGTCAATTTATCGGTTTCGCGGGGCAGCTATCTCAAATATTCTTGGGTTTAGCAAGCAATATAAAAAAAGCAAAACAATTGTCTTAACCAAAAATTACCGTTCTACCCAAATTATTCTTGATACAGCCAGAAGATTAATCAAACACAATGATCCGGACAGGCTTGAGGTAATTGAGAAGATCGATAAGAAGCTAAAGGCAATTAAAAAGGGGAAAGAAAAAAAATCGCAGCACTTTCATTTTGATTGTGTTTTTGCAGAGGCTGATTGGGTGGCGCAGGCAATAAAACAGCGATTTGATAAGGGAGAAAAATTATGTGACTTTGCAATCCTGGTGCGGGCGAACGCTGATGCGGACATTTTTAAGCAGGCTCTAAATTCCGCTGGCCTGGCCAGCCAATCATCCGGCAAGAGCGGGCTTTATTCTTATCCGGAAGTTCAGCTGGCGGTTTCTTTCCTTAAATCAATTGGCGAGTTAACTGATTCTGCTGCTCTCTACCAGTTAGCTGCTTCATCAATTTATCAGCTTGATCCGCTTGATTTGCAAAAGATGAATGCTTTTGCCAAAAGAAGAAATTATACTTTGCACCATGTTATGGCCCATCTAGAAGATGGGGGAGAAGAATTTGAGGTTTTAAATGATATCAGCAAAGAGTCCAGGGTAACGATGCGTAAAATTATTGATGATATTAAATATTATTTAGGTTTTGCCAAACAAAAGACCACCGGCGAGGTCTTATATCAGTTCATGAAACGTTCCGGTTATTTAAGTAAGCTGACGAAAGAAGATAGTTTGCAAAATGAGAACCGGTTGATGAACCTTGCTAAGTTTTTTAATACTGTTAAACAGTTTAACGCAGTAGCAGAGCTTGATCGAGTATTTGAGTTTATTAATTATTTAAATGTTTTGCGCGAAGCAGGGGATAATCCTGAAACAGTAGCTAATGATCCTGACCTAGACGCAGTTAATATTTTAACCGTGCACAAGGCTAAGGGGTTAGAGTTTAAAGTCGTTTTTATGGTTGCGCTGGCAGCAGAAAAATTTCCAGTCAGGCGCAAGAGCGATCCAATAGAGCTTCCTTTGGAGCTTTATAAGGAAAAAGTACCTCAAGGGGATTTCCATCTTCAGGAAGAAAGAAGATTGTTTTATGTGGGCATGACCAGGGCGCAAGAGGAACTTTATTTAACTTCAGCTGCTGATTATGGCGGAAAACGCGTGCGCAAGGTCTCCCAGTTTGTTTTAGAGGCCCTGGACCAGGTGCGGGCAGATATTGGTTTGATTAAAAGCACTCCCAAAGGCCAAATTGAACTGTTTGCCCCCGCAGAAATAGTTTTACCAGGCATTAAGAAAATAAAAAATGATGAGCCGCTCTATTTAAGTTTTTATCAGATTGATGATTATTTAACCTGCCCTTTGAAATATAAATATGTCCATATCCTGCGCGTGCCCATGCTGCCAAATCACATGATCCTTTATGGCTCAGCTTTGCATAAAGCAGCCCAGGCCTATAATTTAGCTAAGTTAAACAAGCAAAAGTTTACTGAAAGAGATTTGCTTTCTGTTTTAGAAAACAACTGGTCAGCTGAGGGATTTATTTCAAGGGAACATGAGGAGCAAAGACTGGCGGCTGCTAAGAAGGCTTTGAATTTATTTTATAGAAAAGAAAAGAAATCAAAACGCAAAATTAAGTTTGCTGAAGAATCTTTTTCAATTGCAAAAGAAAATGTTATTATCCGCGGCAGGTTTGACCGGGTGGATGAACAGCAGGGCAATATCCATATTGTTGATTATAAAACATCAGAAATCAAAGAGCAGCCTGGCGCAGAAAAGCGGGCCAAACAAAGCCTTCAGCTTTCAATTTATGCTTTAGCCTGGCTGGAGAAATACGGCAAGCTGCCTTATCGGCTTGAACTCTACTTTTTTGAAAAAGGCATTGTTGCCGGCGTAGAAAAAAATAAAGCTGATGTTGCCAAAACCTGGTCAAAGATTAACGGGGTAGAGCAGGGCATTCGCAAAGCGAATTTTAAACCCAAACCAAATGCGCGCGTGTGTGGCTATTGTCCTTACAGCGAGATTTGTCCGGCGTCAGCAGTTTAGCTTTCTATTTGAGGAACAGCTTGTTTGTTTTCCAGCGATTCCAATTTATCACCGAATTTTCCTAAGCGTTTATCAGTTGCCTCATAGCTGCTGGTCATATTCTTTACGTGGGTGCCCATTTTGCGGAAATCATCCATCACCCGGGAGAAATCTCCTTCCAAGCGGGATAGATCTTTTAATATTTCCTCGGCCCGTTCTTCAATCCTCATGCCGCGCAGGCCAAGCAGGATGGTTTGCAAGTAGCCATAGAAAGAGTTGGGAGAAACAGGAATAACCTTATTATCTATGGCGTATTTAAAAATGCTTTTGCCGTCATCCAAATTTTCATCTTTAATAATAATTTCATAATAAACATTTTCAGCTGGGACGTACATCAGGGCAAAATCAAAAGTGCCCTCATCAGGCAGGATATATTTTTGTTTAATAGCATCAATGTGTTTTTTAACATCTCGGATAAACTGCTTTTTAGCGTTAAGTTTTCCACTTTCATCTTTACTTTCAATTACTTTTTTAAAATTTTCCAGGGGGAATTTTGAGTCAACCGGCACCATGCCGTCTTTTAGCAGAATAACTGCGTCAACTGCTTCACGGCTTTTAAAGTGGTGCTGGAGCTTATAGCGGGAAGGGGGCAGGACCTGTTTTAAGAGATCACTTAAGAAGAGCTCGCCCATGCCGCCGCGGATCTTGGGCGCTCTCAAAATTTCCTGCAGCGAAGCAATGTCCTTGGCAACGTCATTAACCTGTTTGGTTGACTGTTGGACTTCTCCCAAACGGCCGTATACGTCTTTTATAGCCTTGGCCGCATTATCAAGGCGGCTGTTGGTATTTTTATCAAGATTTTGGATAGTTTGGGTAAAGTCAGTATTTACTTTTTGCAGGATGTTTTGGTTATCAGAATAAACCTTGGTGACTGTGCCGCGCAGCTCTTCCATTTGTTTTTGGATCAGCTCAATTGCTTTGTCAGACTGGACGGTGGAGGTTGGTTGGTTAAGTTTAAAGACTAAAAATCCTACAGCTGCAAGGGTGATAACTGAGATGGTTATGGCCAGAAGTTCCATAAAGCTATTATACCAAAATAAGCTGACTTCTGCTATAATTCGTTAAGTTAACAATGATGAGAGTTGTAAAAAAACTACTAGTTTTTCTTCTTTTATTTGGGCTTTGTCAAATCATTGTCTCAGCGCAGATTGTATCCTCTGAAGAAAAAAAAGAAATTGAAGACAATATTGTTAGAATTGAAAAAGAAATTGCCCGCCTGCAGAATAAACTCAAAATTGAAACTGTCCAGAAGGCGAGAAATAATCTTTTTGAATTGATTGAAGGTCACCAGGGCCGCGTAAAAAAATTAAGAGAAGAATTGGATAAAGCAACAGGGGAGGTGGAGGATGATGCAGAATTAAACCGCATTATGGAACAGATTATAAAGGTTGAGGGTGAGATTGAACGTCTGGAAGGCATAGTTAGGTCAACAACCGCTCCGGGTAAGATTATACAGCTCAAAGAAATAATTGATGGGCACAGGGCCAGGTATACTAAACTTGAAGAAGAACTTGTTTCTTTGGAAGCTGCTGCGGTTAAAGAGGCTGCCCCTGAGGCAGCTGCGACTGTTGAAGCAACAATAGAGGTCGTACCTATAGAAGGGGCTGAGCCTGCGCAGCCTGAAGTGATCGAAGGCCGTTTCAAATTTGAAGTTGGCGGAGCCGCTGGTTTGTTTGGTGCGGCAACAGCAATGCTGGGTGAGGTGCGGATGCCGCTGCCTTTTGTTTTTGGCCCGGCCACCACTTCTTTGCGCTTTTCCGGCGGCCTGGCCCAGAGCAAGGATATGGCTAGAAGGTATGCGCCCATTATGTGTGACGGGATATTTAATTTTCCTGCGGAAATATTTACCGGCGTAGAAAACTATTTAGGAGCCGGATTAAATTATGTTGCTTACACTTCCGGCCAGACCCAGGGCACACTTGGCGGCCAGGTTTTTTATGGGGTGGAGAGCAGCGGGTTTAGCGGCCGCCTTTTTGGCGAAATAGGCTACGGCGTTTTGCGGACAGGTTTTTCGCCGTCGCATAAAGGGGTTACATTATTGGTCGGCTACCGGCAGGACTGGCGCTTTTGATAATTAGTGCCTTGACAAGGCTGTTTTGTTCCCGTATAATCCGCGCAAAAGAAAGGGGGATATGAAATTGAAAAAATTATTTAGTTGTTTTGTTTTGCTTGCTTTTGTTTTAGTTTTGTTAGGAAGTTTTATAGCTCAGGCTGATACTCGTACTCCTGCCCAAAAATTGGCTGCCGGTAATAATTATCTTAAATCACTGGATGCAAAGATTATAGTGTATCGCAAACAGCGTAATTTAAAGAGGGTTAAGACGCTTCAGGATCAGAAAAAGGCCACTATTAAGCAAATGAAGATATGGAAAGCTGAGGTCATGGCAGCAGAAGCGGCTCCTCCTCCGCCGCCACCGCCTCCAAGGCGGGCAACGCCTCCTCCTCCAGAAACGAGAACTGTTGCGCCCAGAGCTGTGCCTAAAAAAGCTCAACCAGACAGTATGTTTGGTTTGGGAATAAGGACAACGATTGATGGCGGCTATATTACTGGCAGTGGTAAAACTACTTCATTTATTGGCGGTGTAGCCATGATTATGGATGATGCCATGGCATTAGGCCCAATGATGGGTATGGCTGAAGATGCAGTTAAATATAAGATTGGATTGGGCGGAACCTATGGTAAAGATTATAGCGATCATACATTTAATGCTATCCTGGTAACCTTTGACGGCATATTGCATTTGCCCGATGAATGGACTGGAATGCAGTCTTATGTTGGCGGCCAGGTTAATTATCCGGTTTATAAGAGTGATGTTGCTGGAGCTCCTGGCGGCGCGGTTTATTGCGGCATCCAGGGTGACGCTGGGTTGGGCGGTTTAACTTATGGGGAAGTAGGTTATGGCGCTAACCGCAGGGAAGGTTATTCAACCAAGGGTTTCTTAGTAAAAATTGGCCAACATTTAGTTCTTTAGCTGGCAAGACAGTGGTCTGGTAAGACCTGATTTATTTTAAGAAGGCGGAGTTGACCAACTTCGCCTTCTTTTTTATGGTAAATGACCCGAATGTAATTTCTTGTTATGCCTGTGCCTGCTTGTTCAACTAAAATCTCTACTTGTTTGTTTATGTATTGATTGGCAAACTCAACCATTAACCTTGTTCCAAGTTTACGTAAGGTTTTATTTCTGGTTTTTTTGGTTTTTTCATCTACCTGATTGGAGAAATCTGCTGCAGCAGTGCCTTTTCTTTTTGAATAAGAAAAAACATGTAAACGGCTAAATTTGATTTTTCCTATCAAATCAACAGTTTGCTGAAATTCTTTATTGCCTTCACCCGGGAAGCCAACAATAACATCTGTGGTGATGCCGCAGTCGGGCATTTTTTCCCTGATGTAATTGACTAAATCAAAATAATGTGCGCTTGAGTAATTTCTATTCATACTTTTAAGAATATCGTTGTTCCCGCTTTGCAGGGGAAGGTGCAGGTGCTGGCAAACTTTGGGATTTTGAGCGATCGAATCAATTAATTCCTTTTTGATGTACATTGGCTCAAGTGAGCTTAAGCGGATACGGAGAAGATTCTTAATAGATGCTAGATGCCGGATAACGGTAGCCAGGTCATTTTCATAAGTTCCAAGGTTAATTCCGGTCAGGACTATTTCTCTTGCGCCGGCTTTAACTAATTGGTTGGCTTCCTCAATGACTTGTCTTAATGGTTTGCTCTTAATTTTCCCGCGGGCATAAGGAACAATACAATAGGAGCAGAAATGCTCACAGCCGTCCTGGATCATGAGATTGGCGCGGATTTGGGGGCCTAGCGGCTGGATGCTAGATGCTAGGGAAGGGACATCTATTATCTCAATTTGAGAGAATTCTTTGAGTAGTTTGTCTGGCTCAAGTTTTGAGTAACAGCCGGTTACGATTATTTTTGCCTTTGGGTTTTGTCTGATAGCCCGCCTGATGGCTTGCCTTGATTTTCTTTCTGCATCATACGTAACTGTGCAAGTATTGATAATGTAGATGTCAGCAGTTTCGTTAAAATTAACAATTTGACATTTGTCACCTGCCCGTCCGGCAGGCGGGTTGGACATTTGACATTCCAAACAAAATGTCTGGTGTTGGTTAGCTCGACAGCCTAAAGTATAAAAAGCAGCTTTCTTCACATAATTATAATAGCATTCCCTGTGTTATAATTGAACCCTGAACCGTAATGGTTCAGGGTGAAGCCAAATGGGTTATCCAGTAATATATGTTCACGGGATTGGAGCATCTGCCAAAGCGTGGAAGAACTTTAAGATTCCTGACCATGCTTCCTTCTATATTTCATTTTCTAACCGTTTTGCTAATCCTGCCAATCAGGTTCCTGAACTGGGTAAGTTTATTGACAATGTCTTAAAGCAGACCAAAGAAGAGAAAGTAATCCTGATTTGCCACTCGATGGGTGGATTAGTTGCCCGCCAGTATTTAGCTGATTATAAGGATTCGCATAAAGTTGAAAAGTTAATCTTATTGAGTGCCCCTAACTTAGGGAGTATCGGGCTCTTTTTTAATTGGCTGCCGCTGGCCTTAATAATTATTGGGCTGTTTGGGTATAATTATGTTTGGCCGTTATTTTTTTGTTTGATCGCTTTGGTTTGGGAAGTCTCATCTTTTTTGAGAGGAGTTTTATTGTTGTCTCCTGCAGCCTGGGCAATGCGGCCGCATTCAAGTTTTCTGAAACAATTGAACTCAAAAAATATGCCAGAGAATGTTAAATATGTGTCAGTCTTAAGTGATACAAAGGATTTACCCCATTGGCTGGTAAACTTATTCTTATTCAGAGAAAAAGGGGATGGCGCGGTTCCCCACAGCAGTCAGCAGTTATCATTAAAAAGTGTTCCTAATTTTGAAAAATTAGATTATTCTGAAATTCAGATCAATTTGCCGCATTTTGTTATTCCGCGGCAAGCTGAGCAAGCAATCCTTCAAGCTCTTGCGTTGTAGTTTTATCTGTTGCTATAACCGGATTGCCAAAATTAATAATTACCCCTGACCGGGGCAGGGGAATTTCATATTTATCCCAGCGCCAGGGCAGGCTTATTTTTCTTTTCATTTTTATTCCCACAGGAACAATGGGCAGCTGGCTTTTTTTGGAAAGATAAATAATGCCGGCTTTGGCCTGGTGATGTTTAAGTGGAGGAGGGGGGCCGTCAACTGCTATTGCTGCATCGCAGCCAGCAGCTAGCAACATAAGTAATTGGGATATTTTTTCGCTTCTTTCAAGCGGTGTGCCTTTTTCAGGATATCTTACAACTTTGTATTTGTATTTTTCTGCCAGGAAAGCAAGAATATCACCGCGCCAGCTATCGGTCGGATGGATGCACAATTTGCGGTGTTTGGCCCAGAAAAAGACCGGGAAGGATTGTCCGTGCCAGAAAGCAAACAGGGCCGGGCCGGTTGGTTCATTGGTGACCTGGTAATTAAGTCTGGAAGCAATAAATGAGTTGAACTTCCAAAATAGCCAGGCCAATAATTTAACCATAGTTATTCAGAAGCATAGATGATCATGGCTAAAATTGCCATACCAGCTGTCTCTGTGCGCAGGATTCGTTGGCCTAAACTGACTGAGGTAAAGCCAGCTTGTTGGGCGAGCTCGATTTCTTCTTGGGAAAAGCCGCCTTCAGGGCCGATTAGCACCAAAAGCTTGATAGGTTGATAGGTGGTTAGGATCGATTTTAAACTGGTTTCTTTTTCTAGTTCCCAGGGAATTAAGGCTAGATCAAAGTTTGATTTCATTTTTAGCACATCTTCAAATTTTGTGAGCGGGCTGATTTCTGGAATTATCGATCGGCCTGATTGTTCAGCTGCTTCTTTAGCTATTTTTTGCCAGCGGTCTGCTTTTTCTCCCTTAGCAATTGATCTTTCTGAAAGTGTAGGGATTATCTGGTTAACGCCTAGCTCAGTGCATTTTTGGATAATTAAATCCATTTTTTTTGCTTTAGGCAGGCATTGGGCTAAAGTTACTTTTATTTTTGATTCAGCCTTATCTTGTTTAGTAGTTAAGATTTCGCAATCTATTTTATTTTGTTCTATTTTTATGATCTTTGATGTATGGATTTTACCGGTGCCGTCTAAAAGCTCAATTTGATCACCGATTTTTAGCCGCAGGACATTTTTAATTTGATGAGCGTCTGAGCCGGTAATTGTTGGTATTTGGTCTTGGGGGGCAAAAAATCTATGCATTTTTATATTTTTTAAGCAGTTCTTCCTGAGCCTTGTTTAATTTGCTGGGAATTTCAATCTCAACCAGCACATAAAGGTTGCCTTTTTCCTTGTGCTGGAGGTGAGGCATGCCTTGTTCCTTAATTCTAAAACGTGTATTGGGCTGTGTACCGCGGGGGATTTTTAAGGTGGCTTTACCGTCCAGGGTAGGGACCTCTATTTCATCTCCCAGTATGGCTTGCACAAATGATATCGTGGTGCGATAAAAAATGTCCGCGCCGTCTCTGTTAAATAAATGATGGGGTTCAACCTGGACAAATATGTATAAATCGCCGGGCGGCGCGCCTTTTCTGCCCGCATCACCGCTGCCAGCCACGCGCAGACGGTAGCCGGAATCAATGCCAGCCGGGACTTTAACTTTTATCTTATGGCTTTTCTTAACCCTGCCGTCGCCCCGGCAGTCGCTGCAGGGTGACGAAATTATTTCGCCGCTGCCGCCACAGGCCGGGCAGGTTGCTACCCGGGTAAAACTGCCAAGAATTGTGCGCTGGCTTTTTCTGACTTGTCCGCTGCCTTTGCAGGTTGAACATTGTTTTGGTTTTGAGCCAGGCTTGGCGCCGCTGCCTTTGCAGGTTTGGCAGGAAACAAAATGGGTGATATTAAGCTCTCTTTCAATTCCCTTGGCTGCTTCTTCAAGCGAAATCCTTAGGTCATAGCGTAGATCCGCCCCACGTTCTTGACGGGTGCGTCTACCTCCACCAAAGAAGTTGTTAACTATATCATTAAGATCTCCAAAACCGCCAAAATCAAAGCCCTGGCCGCCAAAGTCAAAGCCTTCAAATCCGCCAGGGCCGCCTCCTGGTCCGCCGGCTGTGCCGTAATAATCATATTGCGAGCGCTTGTTAGGGGCAGATAACGTTTGGTAGGCTTCGTTTATTTCTTTAAATTTTTCATCTGAGCCAGTTTCTTTGTTAACATCTGGATGATATTGGCGGGCAAGTTTGCGGTAAGCGCGCTTTATTTCGTCAGGCGAAGCCTTCTTGTCAACGCCAAGTATTTCATAGTAATCACGGCTGCCTTTTGCCATTATTTACTTTTATCTTCTTCTTTTACTTCAGCTTCAGCGTCTACTGTCTTGCCTTGCCCTGAGCCTGTCGAAGGGTTTTCGCCTTGTCCTCCTGGTCCTTGGCCTGTTCCTTCTCCTGTTGTTTTATAAATCTTAGCTGAAACCTCATAAACATCTTTCTGCAATGCTTCAAAGGTTTGCTTAATTTGTGCAGAATCTTTTCCTTCAAGCGCTTTGCGTACTTCAGCAATGGCTTTTTCCACTTTTTCTTTGTCTGCTGCTTCAACCTTATCGCCAGCATCTTTGATGGTCTTTTCAGCTGTATAAGCTAAGCCATCAGCCTGATTTCTTAGGTCGATTTCTTCTTTTTTCTTTTTATCTTCTGCAGAATGAGCCTCTGCTTCTTTTTGCATCTTATCAATTTCTTCTTTTGACAGGCCCGAAGATGCAGTGATAGTTATCTTTTGCTCTTTGTTGGTGCCTTTGTCTTTAGCTTTAACATTTAAAATGCCGTTGGCATCAATATCAAAAGTAACTTCAACTTGGGGAATGCCGCGCGGGGCAGGGGGAATGCCGTCTAAATGAAACCGGCCAAGCGTTCTGTTGTCATTGGCCATAGGCCTC
>JAHIUL010000146.1 GCA_018817195.1 Candidatus Margulisiibacteriota bacterium | reverse complement strand
ATTAGAAGAGGCTATGCGGAAAAGAAAATTGATAGTTATTCCGCTTGAAAATTTAAAAGGTCCTTTTGGTGTTCGTAAAGTTGAGGCAATCCTTGATTCCGGACGGATTGGCATGGAATATGGTTTCAAACTCTGGGGCAAGGATCCTGCCAAAGCACAGGTTAAAATAATGGGCTACGGCAATATGGCAATGGGGGCTATCCGCTGTGCGGCGCGCAAATTTGCCAGTATCGAGATCCTTAATAAGAGGCATTTTTCAGAGATGGGAAAACACTTGCCAGGGACGGATATTTTAGTTGACGCGGTTAACCGCCCATTCCGCAGGGAGGTTAAAAAAGAGCCGCCCTTTGTTACCAGAAAGATGTTAAAACTTTTAAAAAAAGGATCAGTAATTGTTGACCTGGTATCAACCCCCTTGCACCATGCGCCGGTGGAAACCATGCGCCCAACCGATTTGATACGGCCTTATTACATGGTTGATGGGATTTACCACACAGCTCTTTGGGGTTGGCCTGGTATGGAGCCGGAAACAGTTGCCAAGAGATACAGTATTCAGGTTGTGCCGATAATCAGGGAGATTATCAATAAGGGCATTGATCATGCCCCGACATACATAAAGAATGCGACATTGAGATTTGATGAAGCATAAAGGTTATAAAACAGGCAAGCTTGAAATAGACAAAGAAATTAGAGACCTGGCTGTTAAATACAGCGAGCCGCAGGACCGCCAGTTTTTCCAGGATTTGTTTACTACGGTTGTTAAGCTGCATTTAGACAAGGCTGATGAGCGTGACCTTTATTTAATTAACGTAACGCTAAAGGAATTGAGGCATATTTTTCGCACCTTTGCCCGCTATCGCGACGTAAGAAAAGTGGTGATGTTTGGCTCCCACCGCACGCCGTCCAAAAGCAAAGAGTATAAGATTGCCAAAGAGTTTGCCCAAGAAATTGTAAAGCAGGGTTTTATGGTGATTACCGGCGGGGGGGGTGGTGTGATGGAGGCGGGTAATTGCGGGGCCGGCACTAAGGGTTTTGCGGTTAAAATAAAATTGCCGCTGGAAATGAAGCCCAATCCATATGTCTGCAGAGGCGAAAAATTAATTAATGTAAAATATTTCTATACCCGCAAACTGGCTTTTATTAAAGAGTCAGACGCAACTGTTCTGTTCCCAGGCGGTTTTGGCACACACGATGAAGGCTTTGAGGTCTTGACCCTTATGCAGACCGGCAAATGCGCGCCCAGGCCCTTAGTTTTTGTCGAAACACCGGGCAGGAAATACTGGAAAACCTGGCTGGCGTTTTTGAGAAAGGAATTCTTAAAAGGCGGATATATAACTGAGGCAGAGTTTAACCTCTTCAGGATAGTTGGCTCAGTTAAAGAAGCTGTTGCCGAGATTACAAGTTTTTACCGCAATTATCATTCAATCAGGTTTGGCCGGGACATAACAATTATCAGATTAAACCGCAAGCTGCCGGAAAAGGCATTGAAAAAGTTAAGCAAGAAATATCAGGATATTATTTCAGGAGAAATTATGCCCAGCGGCCCGATTGCCGCAGAGGTCAGGAGCAAAGAATTCCTTCACCTGCCGCGCATCTGCCTCAAGTTTAACCGCAGGGGTTATTCAAGGCTGGTGGGGCTGGTGCGGGATTTAAATAATGAAGTTTAAGTCATTAAGTCTAATTAATAAGATCCTTATTACCTTCTTTTTCCTTATGTTTACTTGGTTGCTTTTTACTTTTAGTTTGGATCCGTTTTCTTTGTTGCTGGGCGTTATCTTTTCTTTTTTGATTGCTTTGTTAACATGTGATTATTTTGTTCAGGATGATGGCGTGATTCAACAATGTCATCTGCCGCGTTTTCAATATTTGATTCCGTATGTTTTTGTTTTGTTATTTGAGATATTTTTGGGCAGCTTGTTTGTGGTTTATTATGTGATAACGATGAGGATTAAGCCTGGTTTGCTTAAGCTCAAAACTAAGCTCAATTCAAGATTTGCTCAAGTGCTCTTAGCAAATTCAATTACCTTAACCCCGGGTACTGTCACAGTGGATATACAAGATCAAGAGTTGCTGGTCCACTGGTTAAACGTTAAAACAAATGAAGTAACCCAAGCCGAGAAGATGATAAAGGCGGGGTTTGAAAAATGGCTCGGGAGGATGTTTTATTAATATTTTTCTTATAATAACTTACACTTTGTCCGTTACTGCGATGTTATGTCTTGTTCAAATTCTCAGGGGACCGACTCATTTTGATCGTTTGGTTGGATTAAACCTAATGGTGGCCAATATAACTGCAATCATTGTGGTTCTGGGTGTTTATTATAATCATCTGGTTTATTTAGATGTGGCTTTGGTTTATGCGATACTTGGCTTTGTTTCTGTGATTGCTATTTCAAAATATTTAACAGGCAGGGAGTTGCATCAATGACAATTGCTGCAAATTTCTTTTTTGGCTTAGGCGTTTTTTTTATGTTTTTTGGTGTGTTAGGCATTATCCGCTTTCCAGATATTTATACCAGGCTTCATCCAGCTGGTAAAGCAGGCGTAGCTGGACTGTTATCAGTATTTATCGGTTTAATCTTATATGCAGGTTTTTCTTTAATAACTTTGCGCATTATCTTGATTGCTATTTTTATTGTTATTACCAGCCCAGTTGCCGCTCATGCTATTGCGCGTGGTGCAATCGAGTCTGGTATTAAGCCATGGAAAAATGATTGAGATATTTCTCGCAATATTAATTGTAACAGCATTTGTTGCTATTCAGATGAAAGATCTTTTAAATGCCGTGATTGTTCTGGCTGCGTTTAGTTTGGTGCTTACTTTTTTGTTCTTTAGATTACATGCTTTGGATATTGCCATGGCTGAAGCTGCCATCGGCGCGGGAGTTTCAACCGTACTTTTTGTAGCGGCTATCAGTAAAACCGGGAGAATCGAGCGTGACTAAAGTTTTACCAATAATACTTTTACTTATCCTCGGTTTTTTTATCTTTAGCGCTGTTAATATCCATTATGGGCAACCCGTTTTTGACAGTTCAAAATATTATATTGATCATGGGGTGGCTGATACCGGAGCCTTAAATATTGTTACGTCAATT
>JAHIUL010000145.1 GCA_018817195.1 Candidatus Margulisiibacteriota bacterium | reverse complement strand
GCTGGTAGAGCATCTGCCTTTTAAGCAGGTGGCCCTGGGTTCAAATCCCAGCCGGGTCATTCTGATCGCTTGGGTGGCGCGGTAGCTCAGTTGGTAGAGCAGCGGACTGAAAATCCGCGTGTCGCCGGTTCAATCCCGGCCTGCGCCATACTTTGATAAATATTGAAGGGAGGACTCAATGATAAAGAAATTTCAATTTCGTATGAGACTGGGTGACCACTTCATTAAGGCTGTTTTGGCGATCACGGTGTTAGCTGCTCTTGTTGTTGCTGCTAAGATGACATTTTTCAAGGCAGAAACGCCAAGCCTGCAGCAGGTCTTGACCCTCGAGAGCCTTGATCCGCAGACAGACTATTCCATGATTATTATCAGCCTTTTGGCCTTTTCGTTTGCCACGCTTTCCGCGGCCAAAGGCTACGAAGTAATTAAAAAAAGTAAATGTGACTGTGCTTCTGTTCTAGCCGAAGAGAAAAAATCTTTGGATGCGGAAAGAAAGCTGTCGGAAAACCTTAAACAGGGCGAACTCAATGTCCTCAGAAATGAGATTGAAGATCTTAAAAAAACAAAACAGGGTTTGCTGAATGAAAACACTGAATTAAAAAATCGTTTTAAAACAATCAACACTAAATATGAGGAATTACAACCGGTTGAAAAAATGCTGCGAGACAGCAATATCTCTTTGGGCAGGGAATGTGAGAGGTTGAAACACGAAAAAGAAGCCCTTTCATTAAAACTTAATGCTCTGATGAAACCAAAAAAGAGCCACTCGACGGGCTCGGGGCAAGCAAAGAAAAAAGCCGCAAAAGGTAAAACACTGGCGAAAAAAAGAAAAATAACTAATAAACGAAAGGGGGCTAAGAAAAAGGCCTAGTTCAAGAGCTCTTATTTTTTAATGAGGAAAGTTTTATTAGGTTTGTTTGTTATTCTAGTTGTCAGCGGGGTGGCGGTCGGCCAATTTACGTTCCATTTGATTGATAATTTTGAAGACCAGAATTTTACGCAGAATCCTAAGTGGTGGCGGTTTGGGGACCTTAAACCTGAAATAGTTAAGAATGCTTCTCTGGAAGCGCGTGATCTGATTGCTGAATCTTGCGGCGAGTATTCATTAAGTCTTTCCGGCGAAACCGAGGACTGGTACATAGGCGGGATTGGCACAGACCTGGGAGTTGATGCTGACCAGTTTGCCCGTTTCCAGATTGACGTGTACGGCGATGGTGAATTTAGCGGCAAGCTGCTGATTGAATTGTTTGAGGATGATAACCAGAATTATAGCATTGAGCAGGATCCGCAAAAAAATTATGAACCGATTAAAGATGACAAGTGGGGTGTAAAGGTTAATGTTCAGGGCAAAGGTTATACCAGGACATCAATACCTTTTTCAGCTTTTCGTGATTTAAATCCTGGTGTGGGTGACGATATTTGGAACCCTAATCAAAAGGACGGTTCAGGCGGATTGCTGAAGCTGCAGTTAGTGGCTATTTCAGAAGAGCAAAAAGGCAAGATCAACGTTAACGTTGATAATATCTTGTTGACTTATTAAATTGTTTGGCCCCGCCAGAGGCGGGGGAAAAGGAGAAAAGGGAAATGAAAAAAACATTGATTTTTCTGTTCCTGGTCAGTTTTGTTGCCAGTGCCTGGGCCATTGATCAAACAATAATCAAACGTGAGGATATCAGCCTAAAAGCCGGGCCAACTGCTCCGGGTGAGAAACTATCAGTGCTTTGGATCGAGTCGTACGTTTATCCTAAAGTTTTAAATGACGGCCAGATTATTTCTTTAGGCGTGCGCTTAACTTCTAAAATCAAGGCAGTTGTAGCTTCTTTTGACTTTAATGATGAACAGGTTTCCTTGTCTTCCCACGATGGGTTAAATTGGAGCGGGGCATGTAAGATTTCTTCGGATGTCCCGGACGGCGTGCATGTGGTCCGCTATACCTTGGTTGATGTAAAAGGCAGCATTAACAGGACAGTTGACTTCTTTATTGAGAAGCCGACTGCTGATTTAGTTGAAGGCAAAAAGGTTGTTGGCGGAGAAATTTTTGATATCAACGGTTGGCCGCTAACCATTGTAGCTACTTCTTCAGCGCTGATTGATGGCTCAACCAGGATTCTCTTTGCCGGCCAAAAAGTTACTGGGATTTCTAAACTGCCCTGGTATAAGGTCCTTTTTGAAGATGGGGAAGAAGGCTGGATTTCTGCGGCCGCGGTTAAGGAACCTTTGGATGAGTATTATGAATTAGGCCAAAAAGCAGCCCAGGCCGAGAGCCATGCCCAGGCAATTGAACATTTTAAGGATGCGTTGTCAATAAAGCCTGATTATGTTAATGCTTATGTCGGTCTGGCTAAGAGTTATGAAAAATTAGGCAAGTATGATGCAGCTTACCGGACAATTAATGAAGCTATGCGTTTGGATGATAGGGATATGGAAAGCAAGATATTTGCCTGTAATCTGGCCGAACGCTTTAAAAAAGAAGGCCACTCAAAATATGTGAACGGCAGGTACCATGAAGCTATTGCCGCTTACCAAAAGGTGCTCGACCTTCAGCCGAATGAAACCGTGGCTTGGGTAGAGATGGGCAAGTCATATCAGCGGCTTGGTTTTGGGGCTGAAGCAAGGGATTCGTGGCAAGAGGCTTTGAAATATGATCCGCAGAACCAGCAGCTTTATGCTTTATTAAACATCAGACAGCCAAGAAATATTGCCGCAGCCTCTGCGCCGCAGAAGGCAGCGTCTCCGCGCGCAGTCCAACAAGCCGGCAGGCCAATAAAAGTTGCCGCTGTTTCTAAGCCAGCTGAGAAAATGCCGGATCTTATTGCTGATGATTCTCTGGATATAATTAAATCAGCTAAAACTAATAAAGGGACAAGGATTGACTCAGCTTTAAAATCAGTTGTTGCCCTGGCCAGGTCTTTAGGCACGCCGGTGGCTGAAAAAGGCTGGCAGATCAAGCAAAAAGGCGAGAAGTTTTTGGTCCGTTATATTTGTGAGCAAGGACAGGATGTATTTGAGGCTTTTGAGTGGATGGTTGATGTTGACACTCGAGGCATAAGCGCAAATAACGATAACGCCAGGTTATTAATGAACCGCTGGTAGGCCTTCGCTTTGCTCAGGCCAAGGCCTCGCCCTGAGGGCTTCGGCCCGAAGGGAGCAACTGATTTGTAATCAGTAGGTTGGAGGCATGTCCTCCGAAGTCCCGAGTTTATCGAGGGACGCAGGAGGATTCAACACCACCTTTGTATTGGAATTCTTTTTTCTTACACATTATTAGAGAAAAATAAATAAAAGGTTTTAGTAGACAGAAAAAAATATAATTGATAAAATGATTTTAGGTCGTGGTAATGTGCCGCTGGCCCTCGCTTCGCTCGGGCCCTTTGGTCGCTCGGGCTACGCCCTCGCTCTTAGTCTTAGGCTTCTTCCTTGTCCGGCGGGTATAAATCTGGAACTCCTTTCTGTAGTAGCTGATAGAGTAGTCCTACCCCTACTCTAATAGCTGTGTTTGAGTTTATTCCCCACCTATCCTTTAGCCTATTTAGCTGTTCGATGACTAGATGAAGTATGCTATTTTAGTGAGGTGGTTGGGGCAGGTGGCAAAGAGTAGTTGAACTGCTTTCGTTGAAGTTGCCTTGTCCTGATACGTTCTTTCTTCGAGTTTCGGTCTTCGGAGCCGCCCCAGAAGCGGCGACCCCGAAGCACCTCAACTCTCAATCAGAACTCAAAAGAATTATTCTTACAGTCAATCCTTTTTACTCATGAAGGATTAGTGGACCCTTTTTATGGTTGGT
>JAHIUL010000012.1 GCA_018817195.1 Candidatus Margulisiibacteriota bacterium | reverse complement strand
TCCCACTTTGGCATGGAATTATAGCCGGCTCTTACTTTTGTAGCTCCAAACCACTGCTCAAGAAGCCATTTGAAAGCTTTAAGTTTATTCTTCTGTGTGGCACTTAAATCATTCAATAAACCTTCGCTCAAATATTGAGTTAAATCAATATCACCTGGTTTTGAGTGAATAGATAAATAATTCAAATCTGTGTCATATCCCAGAAATGTCCGGATATCGCCAGATACTTCAATGCCCAAGTCGCTTTGAATATGCTCAAAAATTGTTCCTTCTATTTCGTCTGAATCCCCTTTATAGAACTCAACACCTATTTCTTTTGCAAATTCCCAGAAACCATATCTATCCAGCATGGCCATGGAATAACCTTCCCCTGGATTAACTTCATGAAACATGGTTACCGTATTAATAAACTGGTGCTGAACGTTTAAAAGCATGCGGAAGGCATTAATGGCATGTGAATTACCGGCATTTGCGTGCTGGGAAAGCCAAGTGGATAAGTGATCCATCATCTGCTCATCATTCCAGGTATTAGCTACCGGGCCGAATATCTTCTCAGAGATAGAAAAAACCCTGTTGCGTGACTCGATCATTGCGGCAACCAGTAACATTTTCTCTTCGCTGCTTAAATTTTTGTATGAGTATTTTCCCTGGGTAGCATCCATCACAATTTGGTAATAACTTGAAGTGGGGAATTGATTTAATACGTTGTTAATTTCTTCCCATCCCGTTTCTGAGGACCCATAAAGAGCAGAAAGAAACTCACCGGTGAAATGCGCCTGATTTACAGCGGCGTTAAGATTCGCATCTTTTGGCTTCTCTATGTCATGGAGGTCATGATATAAACCCTGTAATCCCAGTGGCTTTTTCTCCTCCAAATGATTCCATTCAAGCCCCTCTGCAATAAAGTCAACATTCGCATATTTGCCCGCAACCTTTTCTCCCCAAAAATATTCAGAATCCGAATCAAACAATCCATTATTAAAATGATTAAAACCAAAAATCCAATCACTATGGTAATCAAAGGGATCTTTTCCTCCCAGTACCTGATTCCCGTCCTCATCAAATACAGGATTACCATCCCCATCCAAATTAACGCAATCATTTAAATAATAATTGACCACATCCCCGTTATTTGTGGGGGCATATCCCTCCCAGTGTTCCTTGCCATAACGGACATTCCATTTATTTTTACCATCCTCATCATTAGCTGAATAAAATTCTTCCCATAGATTTTCCGGAATACTGTATTCATTGAGTGCGTTATACCACTCATCAGTTACCTTCCATCCCCCAAGATCATGAGTTACTTCACCATCTTCAGCTTCCGCGTTAATACTTGCCAGTCTTTCGCCCTCAAAAGCCACGGTTACTGGTTTGGAAAAAAATTTAAATAATTCGCAGGTAAAATTGAAGTCTTGTGCCAATACCTGATTTTGGTTGGGGAAATTGGAGATATCCGGTTGAGGATATTGGAATCTGAAGGGTTTAGCGAGATAAAAAGTCATCTTATCCTCCAGAGATTACCCGAATAAGTTCCAGGCTTTTTGATCCAACTGGGTTTTGAACTGCTCTGCCTTTATAAGGGTTTCCATCTGTTGCTCCAGCTGATTCATTGAGAAAGAAGCAAACATAGAAAAACTTGGATCAGTCGAGCTTACAGGGGTATTGGGAAACATTGGAAAAGTAACCTCTGTATCCTGGTCTTTCATTGCCTTCCCCATGGTTAAAAACACGTTAATAAACTCATTATATTTTGCTTGAATAGAGCTTTTAATATCTATTCCGAAATCGTTTCTTACTCCGGGAACTACTGCATTTGTAACTGGCATGATTTTTCCTCCTTGTTTTTCTCTCTAATTTATAAGAAGAAGTTCTTCATTATAAATTAGAGAGGGGGAAACCCCCTCTCTTTAAGCTTACGCTTGGTTGATCTGTCTGCCGATCTGCTTTGAAATGTTCTGGGCTTTTGACCAGGTTGATGTGCCAGATTCAGCAGCTTTAGTCATTTGGTTAATTCCGTACTGAAGCTTGACGATATCTCCGTCTTTCACTTGTATGCCGTCAGTTGCGACGTCAGCGCCACCATCGGCCAACTGATTAATATCATTTGCTAACTCTTGAATTTCTTTGCCTAATGAATTCTGAAGATGATCTAATGCCCCTGCCAAATCATTTGTGGCTTGTGCCATTCCTCCACTCATATTTTTTCACCTCCTTTTACCTTTATTTGTCGACCCCTCTGCTAACCTCTTCCACTTATATTATCGTAAAAACTCATGCAAAACTTGCATGGGTTTTAAATTATGTTGTGAATGTTCGCGCCCGGAACCGGGCCCTGGGAAATCTCCGCGATGTAGTTTTTCACGTCTTGAGGATTAACTTTTCCAACGAGCTGATCTCCGGCTGCGCCGCTTCCTGAATTATCAAGTTTCAAGGCCCGTGAGACCCTGTCTTCCAGCTGAGTAAGCAGATTGTTTCCCTGCTTCTGATAAGCACCGATTTGTTTTGAATTTCCAACGTTTGGTGATTGTCCTACTGCCATTTTGTTCTCCCACTAGATTTATCGTGTTAATAGGCAAAAAACTTGCATGGGGTATGAAGAAGGTTATTAGGAGCTAAACTTTTCCTTAAGAATGCGCTTCAACTTTTTTAAATGTTCCCTTGCCGTATCCTCTTTTTCTTCCTCGGGGTTAAAATAGAGGTTTTCCTCCAAGTCGCGCCATTTGCTGAAGTTGAGCTCTTCTTTAATGCCCTTATCTGTAATTGACATGTTGGCAGAGCGGGCAATATCCATCATGGCATTCTTAAATTCAGCGCCTGTAAAGGCAGAATTTGTTGAATTCTTGCCAGCAGTAATATTATTTACCTGAAAATTTTGAATTCCTCCAAAAACACCTTCTATCATGAAAGTCCTCCTATACTTGACCCAGTGCTAACCAGCTCAGCTAATTTCTGCTCAGCTTCTTGAGCTGCTAAAGCCTTTTCCCGATACGTATCCTGCTTTGAGCGCTGATATCCAAATCCAAGAGAAGCAACCTTCTGGATAGTCTCTCCATTTCCTGCCTTTGCCTCTCCTGCTCCCTTAGCAGCCATTTTCTTCTGCTCAGCCTTTCTTTCCTTTTCAATCTTTCGAGTAACCTTTGCGATCTGAGCTTGGATACCCTTTAACTGGCCCCTAACCTTAGCTATTTCCTGTTTAACCTGCTCTATCTTTTGCTTGAAGACATTTAATTCCTTTTGCAGTGTTCCTTCAGCTTGCTGAAGCATTGCCTTTTCTGCTAGAAGCTCCTGCTGATCTTTTGTAGTAAGGCCTGGACTGGTCAATTTAGTATTTATTTCAACCAGTCTGGCTTTAACCTGACTCATAACCTTGGAGATTTGCCCTTTTAACTTGGGAAGCTCTTCATGTAATGTCTTGAGCTGCTGGACTAACTCATCCAGCTTCTTCATAATCTGTTCCCTTTTAGCCCCTAAAGCCTGCAGTTGCTTTTCAGGTGTATCAGCCTGCTGGCTTCCTTCTGTTCCTATCTCAGTGCTTGTGCCCTGAATAAGAGTTGTATTTTCAACAATTTCCTTGGCTTGCGTGTCAAGCTGAGCAACCTGCTCCATCATCTTTGCCAATTGCTCGTTTTTCTCCTGAAACTCGACAATCAATTTTTTAGCATATTCCCGAGCCCCTTTAGTTGAGGATTGCTGCTTTGGTTCCACCTTAAGGGCTTCTGCTGGGGGTTGCGGTTTTTGGACCTGTTTGGGTTGGACACTGGCCCCGGCTGCAACTGATTCTATCTGAGGTAATACCTTATCAATCAGCGACTTCAGCTCTGGCTTTAACTGCTCAAGATTCTTCAAAATCAATACCGCGATGGTCTTCTTAATCTCTCCACTTTTCACTTTTTGCGGCAGACTAACTATAAATTTTTCAGCTCGCTCAGGATCCCTTGGCTCAGTTACCAGCAGCTTTGCTATGGCTTTTGGACTACTATTATTAAAGTTTATCTTTGTTGGAACAGCTTTCGGCTCATTAAATTTGTTTACATCTCCATAAGCAGCGCCTTCGGACCGTGTATAATCTGCAACTGTCTGAGTAAGACCGCAGGCTTGCTTTATTCCGTTCATAAACGTCCTTATTTGCTGATCAATCCTCTGCAATATGATATCCGTGGCTACAGGCGTGGAAGCATCTGACATCATGATTTCGGATAAAATAGTGTCTGTTTCAAGGCTGTCCATGCTCGCAAAAATACCTCTTTCCGAAGATGATTCTTCCAGAGCCATTTGTTTTGTGGCAAGCCTCCCATCCGTTTTCCTGGTTTGCTTTAAATCCAGGGCCGAAGATTTGATCTGCGCTTTTTTACCGTTCCGATCCCAATCAAATGCTCTTCCACTATAGTAATTCAAAAAGGTTGCGGTCAAGTTTAGAGCTGCGGCCGGAATTGCATATTTTCTTGCGGTTTTTACCAGCTTCATATACTTGTCTGATAGTTTGGTTTGATGCGGTGCTTTGGATTCAACAGCAGTTTGACCCTTAGCATTTGCGTTTGGATCTACTTCTGGTCTGTCGTTTGAAACACTTCCAGCAGCTTTTTTCGGATTTATTTTTGGCTTACCTTGCTCTAGTTTGGCTGCTTTTGCTTCTGGTTGCTGAGAGGTGTCAATCTGTCCGGAATTCGCATCAGCTCCAGTGTTCGCTGTTACACCTTCTCCAGCTGCTCCAACTCCTGTTTCTGCATCCTGACTGTCAGAAGTTCCTTCACTAGCATCACTGCTGGAAATTGCTTCAGCCCCGGCGTTAGCGGCTTTTGCCGCATTAGATATTTCTTTTTCTGAAGCCTCTATTTCCTGCTTTAGTTCCTGGGCTTTACCCTGGCTATAGGCGGAAACCGCAGTCATGGCTATTGAAGCAATGCTCATCAAGGCGCTAAGTCCACTTACTAAGGCCTGGCGCTGTGCATTTGAAATCTGATTGTCGCGTTCGATAACCACGTTAACCGCTTCGATCAAGGAATTCATGATACTCTTAGAAAATTGTTCGCGAGTTGAGGCAATATCGGAAAAATCTTCCACCGCGCTGGTTGCAATACCAACTTTGCTCCTTACTGCCCGGCTTAGCTGGTCTTTGGAAGAAATAAGAATGAGAAGCATTTTTCTCAAATTATTGACTGAATTCATTCTCTGGGACAAAATACCGGTCACTTGTCCATCCATTATCATGTTTGCCCCATCCATGGTCCTGGCAAGATTTCTTCCGGCCTCTAAATAAACCTGCTCTTCCAGTGCTGATAATTTCGCGTAGACATTATCATCCTTTAGTTTATCTCCTCGTATTTGTTTAACTGCTTTTTCAGAGTCAAAATGTTCATAAGCCCCAAGACCTTCCTGAGCCGCAACTATACTTGTTGCCATAGTGTAAACAGCGTTAAATAAACTCATGGCTGCTGGGGTAAGAGAATTAGCAAGTGAAGAAATTGCGGTATTGGCTCCAGCCGCGGCTGCTGTACCCACCCCTGCTGCAGACAGTGCGGTATTAACACTAAACGAGACCCAGGCATTGGTTCTGGCTTTTTCCGCGGTTCTGGCTCGATTTAAAACCGAGGCCCTTTCCTGGAGAAAACGGGTAAGAGAGCTAACAATAACCATAGATTGCTGAAGACCAGCCCGAGACGAAACCTGACCGAGTTCAGTAAACGAAGATCCAACTCCAACAACCTGCTGCCTGATAGCGGCGCTTATTTTTGCCTGGGCTGCTCTTAATGTTTCCAGGGCTTGCCGCAGCAATTGGATCTTCATTAACTGATTATAAATTTTTCCTACCAGAACAAAATTAACGTTTTGATATCCATCTCCAGTTCCCACTAATCCATTATTTAAGAGTTGAGCATAAAGCTGGTCCTCCAGCTCGTACAATCTATCCTCTGGTGTGCCTGATGCTCTATTTTCCCTTCTATTCTCTAAAACACGTTCAAATTCCTGGCTCTCCATTTGGAGGTTCATGTCGTATCCGCTATCGCCAGCATATGCTTTAACAAGCTGGTTAATTCCCGCTCCCACAGCTGATCCAATTGCGATGGCCAGTCCCCATCCCACTCCAGGGATAAACGCTAGTGGTGCAGAACATACAGCCCCGATGATCGGAGACATAGCATCCCAAAAAGCATTCTTGACCATGAGTTGATTCTGGCGGGCAATATTTCTTGCCTGTACAATCTGCTGGAGTTGGAACTTTATGGCATTCGTAATAAGGCTCCGATGATGAATTGTCCTCTCAAGATTCTGAAGCAGATATCCTTCTCCATGGTCCCTGATGGCCTTTTCCAGAGCAATCGCAGTAATAGTCCTGCTCAGGTCTCTTTGGGCCTTGGCCAGCAGGGTTATAATCTTCTTAAAATTGTGCAGATGCTGCTGTCTTATCTCAAAACTTGCAAGGGCCTTAACATTCAAGGCGTAAAACCCATCATCTACTTTTTCCAGGAAATTAACGTTGGCCATGGATTGGGCTAAAATCTCTTCCTGCCTGTCTGCTTCGTTAAGTGCGTTTGTAACTGCTTTTCCGGTCTTTTTGCGATGGGTCAAGAGGTCAAAAGTAAAATCAGCAGAAGCTGGATCATAACTATCCGAAACCATGGACTGAGCGTGTTTCGCAGACCATGCCCCAAGCGCTCCACCAAGCGCACCCAGAATAGCGCCTATAAGACCTATGCCTGCCGCTATTGAGGCGCCGCCGGAATAAAAAGCGCCAATTAGACAGGCAACAGCTACTAAGGCAATTGCACCCGCAGTGAAAACCCTGCTAGCGATTCTTTTGGCTCTCCCTTCTTTCAGTTTTCTGATATTCTTGGCAATGCGAATTGTCTGGTTAAAATAATGGACCCTGCTCATTAAAGTGTTAAAAGTGGTGTCAAATAGAAGAGAAGCGGTTTTTGAAAATCCCTCGTGACTGACATAAGCATACTCGGCTTTGGAAGAGTGCGAAGATATTTCCAGGATAGTTTCCCTGACGGAATCGCTTAGATCCTGCTGAGCGGTTTGCATGAAAAGCATGGCCTGGTAAAGGTTATCAGCCGCGACCATCTTGGACCGGATATCACTCAGGATATCCTGAAACACATTAGTTGCTTCAAAATAATCCAAATCCGACCAATAATGCCAATCATTGGTAACCGAAGAATTGTAGGTCATAACCCTGTCTAATCTTTCTGATTCATCAGCAAATTCTTCTAATGTGTTTCCTAAGGCTTCTAATTCTGCCCTTCCTGAGTTTGCGTATGAAGCAGCTAGCATGCGAAGGGCTTGATTTAAGGATTGTAAGTTCTGTGACTGAACCTGGTTGAATATCTGAGTTTCGTAAAATTTTCTTTTTTCAAACCTTGCATCCCGATCGCCTGTAAACCAATTGGCAACTTTGTCATACCACTGTCCGCCTCCCTTCATCCGCTCGTAAGTTTGCATCGCAAGCTGGTGTTTCTGCGCATTATGAGTATAAGCAGCTTTATACACGCTGATAACAAACTGCACAAATAATTTCAATCTTTCTTTAAGGGATTTAAAAAGCTGGGCTTTATCCGTGGGCGCATCATTCTCATCCTTGGTTAGCTCAAGCACGATTTCCAGGATCTTCTCGGTTAATTCCATCTGGGCATCCGCCACCATATGTATTCCTAATTCTAAATTGGTGAGAAGGTTGATAAGCATGAGGATTCTTCCCAGTCTTTCACCATCAACAATCTGATACCCTCCTCCAATATACCCTCCAGCAACATTTTGATAAGAGGTCATGGACATGTAATCCCAGGGATTCATGTCTGAATACAGATCATTAACTATATCCTCTGCGGTATTTATTCCATCGGACGTACCATGGTCGTCAACGTTCAGGTCACATTCATAGGAAGTGGGTTCGCTTGTTTGGTTGGTGGAATTCCCTTCGTTTTGGGCAGGATGATACAATTGCGGGGGGTTATCTTCATTAGTGGTTGTTTCTTCTTCATACTCATTGGTATTTTCAACATAATTTTCCGCTCCTTCGTTGGTGAGGGCCCCGGTGGTTGTTTCAACCTCAGATGAAGACGAAGAATCAGAAGTGGAATCAATCGAAGCGGTATCAGAGGTTTCCATACCATCATCTGTTGGCTCGTCTGTGTTTGGGATATAATTAGGCTCTCCGCCCGGAATATCATCCCGGTCTTCAGTCTCTTGAATACCCTGTGCTTGAGATATACCTTGTACGTTCATATCTATTGATATTATCGGGTTTAAAGCAGGAAAACTTGCACGAATTTTGGGGGATTTTTACCTGGTTGGACGCTCAAATTTTTTGATTAAAGCGTCAATTTTTCTGTCTTCGGAATTTAGCTTCTGCATGAGTTCCTCAAGCTTTTTATCGCTCTCTTTTACTCGGGCTTCAGCCTTTGATTTTAGCATATATGCCTTGATCAAATTCCAAACGCTTGAGATCAAAATAAATACAACAAATGTGATAAAAAATGTGGGTAAGTGGAATTCTGAAAAAAAGTTAAACATGGTTAAATCTAGCATATTTGATAGTTATTTTGCAACCACTTTCTGAGGAGCAGCATGCGGATCCGAAAAGAATCTTAATTGACCGATAAGTTGTCTGCAATCCTTTTTTCTTTGGACCCAATCTTCGTTTTCAGGATTAAGCTCATCACGATTAAGCGCAATTGCTTTGTGCAGGCGTTCTTCTTGTTGTGTTTGCTGATCATGAGTTGTTATAAACAACGCAACATCCCCTAATGGTCCAAATTCTTCTTCGAGTCCCCTGATACTTTCCTGTATTTCCAATAAGCCATCCCATTCATCATCGTTCATTCCCTCACCGGTCTTTACCCAACGCAGCGCTTTCTTTGCAAAAAGCTGTCTCATTAAAGGACGTTCCAGCTCAAGCTCATCAAAATCAAAAGCATCCTTTAGATGGGCAACATACTTGGTCATTAAAATGGTCCCAAACCAATCCCAGGTAGCAGGAGTTTCCTTCCCCCCAGTTAACCACAAGGCTGACTTCCATGTACTTTCTACTTCAGGATTTTCAGAAGAAGATCTTAGCCCTTTACCATTAAATTGCCCCTTTAAAATTTGTCCAAGCCCTTTACCACCCACAATGTAAATTTTGTCCAAATCAAGAAACCACCCGAAGCTGTAACCGCTTATAGAGCGAAATTTTTGGAAAAACTTTAAACATTTAGCCAATTCACCCAAGGTAACATTGGCATTAGCTCCTTTTTTACCAACAAAAGCTTCCCAAGCTTCGGTTGTAACATTAGAGATATCATAAAACTCATCCATAATATCCTCAAATTCATCCTGACTAATTTTGCCATCTGTTAAAGCTTCCTTAAAAGCTGCAACAATAGCTGTATTGCGTTCAGGGTCTTTCTCGGTAAAAGGATTTTTACCAGTAATTTGATAAAGTAGGTTTCGGATATTATTAATCGCGTGCGAATTATTTAGTGGGGCCGCATATGTGCCAGAAAGAGTCTCAGCAGGAGGGGCTCCTCTTCTTTGAGGTAAATTCCTTTCCCCTACAGGTATAGTCCCTGAAGGAACGATGGTTCCGACTGAATTCATTTTTGAACTCCTCTTATTTCCTGAGGGATAATCTCATTAGATTCCACATTAACGTTTGTCCCGGTTGTCTCATCACCTACTGGAGCAGCATTTACTCGATCTTTTTTAAGATAAATGCCTTCTGTATTAGTGATATCTCCAGCAAATTTATTTAAAAGTTTTTCTCCAAGATCCAGTGTATTATCAGTCGCATCACTAAGCCCCTGTTGCATTTCTCTTTTTAATTTCCCATTTACACTTTTGCTGTGCGCTCCTCCAGGAGCAGTTGACTGAAAACTTATGCCGTTCATATCTACAACACTCATATTTTCCCCTCCTATCTAATTGATATATCGCGGCAAGTCTTGTAAAACTTGCATGGATTTGCTGATTTTTTAAATATTCTTTATTGAATATCTAAACTGGCTTGTTTTGTATCTGAGCCATTATATTCCGGGACCGCAACAGAAACCCCCACATAATGCACGGGGGTCTCTTTTGCCAAATAAGCGTAATCAAAGCTAACACCGCTCAAATTAACCCCTATTCCAGAGGTGTTATAATCGCCGTCCCTGCCAACTCGCACTGCCAAAACTGAGGTTGGCCTGTATTCAAGGCCTATACATTGACCTTCCGCGCTCCAGGTGAGTGATTTATCAAAAACATTGCCGGAAACACCCATGGCCACGTCAAATCCTTCATCTGCCTGGCTGTCATCAGTTTTATCTGCCTTGCTAAACAGGTTTTTCATGCTTAAGCCCCATGACAGGCTGTCATTTGCCCTGAAAACAGCAGCAACGTCAGCCTTGACCCCTGAGGTACCGCTTTGTTCTGATAAGCCTTTGGCTGTGTTAATTTTATTACTTGAAAATTTAACACTGGTGCCAAGCGATAATTTACCCATATTGTCCGGCACAACCATAAATTCATTGAGCTGTCTGGCATAGGAAAGAACTAAGGTCTGGTTCATGGCGCGTACAGGGGTTTCCCCACCCTCGCTTAGATACTCTGTTTCTGTAGGGTCAGCCAAATCAAACGCGGAAGTTATATAACCAACGCCAAAAGCGCCAACTGAGGTGCTTTCCACACCGCCAATAATTGTGTACTGTCTGCCTTCGGATATCTTAGTGGAGATTGAAGCAGATTCACCCTTGAGATAACCAATACCCGCTGGGTTAACAAAAACAGCATTAACGTCATCAGCCAAGCCGGTGAACGCGCCGCCCATAGAAATTGGTCGGGCGCCAAGGTTTTCCTGGGCAAAACAAGCAGTGGTCAAAATTGAAATGGCAATTAACAGAAAAATCGCTCTTTTCATGTACATCCTCCTTATGGGATTGTCACTTGTATTATCGGGTTTTCCGGGGTAAATCTTGCGTATTTTTTAGACTATTGAATTGGGCCTAAGGTGGGTGCGTGAAGGCACCTGCGTGTCTTCTTTGACCATGGAGCGGTTGGCAATAACACTGCTGCCCTGAATATGCGCTTTTTTGCCTATATGACACCAATTTCCAAGCACTGATTGGTGTACCTGAGCCTCATTCTCAACCATTACATCTGACCAGATAACTGAACCAGTTAAAATTGCGCCGTTGCCAATTACACACTTGTCGCCAATAACGCAATCTTTTATATAGACATTTTTGCCTATTTTACAGCTGTCGCCAATGATAACTGAACCTTCAAACCTAGCAGATTGGTCAATCATCTCCCGTTCACCTACCCAGGTAGCTTTGGCCACTTTTTTGCCCGGGATGCGCACGCGCACCAGGCCTTTGATTGCCTCATAATTTGCCGCGATATACTGGTCAAGGGAGCCAACATCGCTCCAGTAACCAACCATGGGATAACCGTAAATTTCCGCCTTCTCCTCCATAAACCTGGGGAAAAGCTGTTTGCCAAAATCATAGAACCCGTCAGGGATCATTTTAAGCACTTCCGGCTCAATTACGTAAATGCCGGCATTGACCATTTTGCTCTTTGCTTCTTGGGGTTTTGGCTTTTCCTGAAAACCAATTATCCTTTGGCCGTCATCCTGGATCACGACGCCAAATTGACTTACTTCAGCAACCTCGGCCAGGGCTATTGTCATCAATGCTTTTTTCTTCTTATGAAAATCAACTATTTTGGCCAGGTTAATATCCGTCAGCGCGTCTGATGATAAAACAATAAAAGTGTCCTTGATTTTACCGATATCAACGGCCATTCGCTTCACTCCGCCGGCAGTGCCCAAAAGCGTTTCTTCATAAGAGTAAGTTAAATTAACGCCAAACTCATTACCGTCAACAAAATAGTTCTGGATTTGCTCTGGGTGATAATGGATATTAGCAATTATATCCTTAATGCCGTAGCTTTTAAGCAGCTCAATGTTATGCTGCATGGTGGGAACATTGACAATCGGCACCATGGGCTTGGGAACAGCCAGGGTCAAAGGCTCCAGCCGTGTACCATAGCCAGCAGCCATTATCAGTGCCTTCATTTTGGGCTGTTTTTTAAACATGATTACTCCAGGGGCTCGATTTTATTCAAGCGTCTCAGATGGCGTTCATCACCGGAAAATTCTGTTTTAAGCCAGACATCAACAATTTTCGTGGCTTTTGCCTTGGTCAGTTTTCTGCCGGCCAGGGTCAGGACATTGCAATTGCCATGTTCCCTGCTTTGTTTGGCAGTATATGTGTCATAAGCGTTTACCGCCCTGATGCCTTTAACTTTATTGGCAGTAATAGTAACGCCTACGCCTGAACCGCAAATAAGAATTCCTCTGTCAAATTCTTTATCAGCAACAGCCTTAGCAACCGGATAAGCATAGTCTGGATAATCAACAGATTCTTCTGAATATGCGCCAAAGTCTTTTAACTCAATCTTTTTTCGTTTAAGATAATTAATGATAATTTCTTTTAACTTAAATCCGGCGTGATCAGACCCGATCGCAACTTTCATCGTATAGCCCTCCTCATATCAATAACTGCCTGCTTCATGCCAACAGAAACTGCCCTGGCAATAATGGAAAAGCCGATGTTTAACTCTTCCATGCCTGGTATGCGAACAATTTCTTTGACATTATTGTAATCAAGCCCGTGCCCGGCATTGACCCTCAAGCCAATTAACCTGGCTTTTTGGGTAAATAAGCCTATCTTTTCCAGTTCTCTTGCCTGGCTTAGTTTTTTGCCTTTTACGTAGGATGCCCTGGCGTATTTACCGGTATGGATTTCAATAAAGTCAGCGGTCAGGACAGCTGATTCTTCAATCTGCTTACTAACAGGGTCAATAAATAAGCTAACTAAAATACCTTTTGCCTGTAATTTTTTAATTATTGGCCCAAGCTTGTTTTTATATCTAACAACATCCAATCCGCCTTCGGTAGTAATTTCTGCCCTTTTTTCCGGCACAATGGTAACCATGTCAGGTTTGATTTTTAAGGCAAACTTCAGCATTTCGGCAGTAGCCGCCATCTCCAAATCCAGCCTGGTGTTTAGTTTACGGAGTGCAATAACATCATTGTCCTGAATATGTCGTCGATCTTCCCTTAAATGGCAAACAATGCCGTCCGCGCCGCCGGCAATCGCTTCTTTAGCCAGCTGAACAGGATCAGGAAATGATTCCTGTCTTGCCTGTCTTAAGGTGGCGATATGGTCGATATTAACGCCTAATTTGATCATAATTCTTTATGGAGAAGGCAAACAGCGTATGCTGAAATACCCTTTTTTGCGCCGGTAAAGCCCAAACCCTCTTCTGTCTTACCTTTTATATTTACAAGGCTTTCTTCAATGCCAAGGGTCTTGGCAATATTCTTTTTCATCTTAGCAATATGCGGGGCAAATTTTGGTTCTTCAGCCACAATTGTTGAATCAATATTATTAATCCCAAAGCCCTTGTTGCGCAGTAGTTCTTTAACAAATGAGAGGAGC
>JAHIUL010000011.1 GCA_018817195.1 Candidatus Margulisiibacteriota bacterium | reverse complement strand
TTATCTTGAATATATTCGATATTATCAAACCTTGAAACTTTGTCTTTTGCTGCTTGCAATGCTTCTTTATCTAAATCAAATCCGTATATTTTGGATTTTGAAATTTGAGTTTGGGATTTCTGAAGCAAAGCTTCAGTGTGGCCAGCTCCACCCAGAGTGCAATCAATGTAAATCTTGCCTGGCTGAGGGTTTAAATATTCAGTAACTTCATTTAATAGAACGGGGATATGCTTAAATACCATGATAGGGAAATTATATCATGACTTGAGCCTTGCCATAGACATGGTCCAATGCGTCCTTGAACTGGTCAATAGCTCTTTCTGCAGAAGTCAGCTTATTTTTGAGTTATTGATAAAGAAATTTCACTCAAACTAAAATCAGTGAAATTTCATGCTTAATAGATAGATAAGAGAATTGGTAGGGACAAATTTTAATGGAGAAGGTATATGAGTGGCGTAGTTAAATATGGAATTGATGGGGTTATAACTAAAAACTTTCAACGACAGGAAGGCCGGTATCTTTTTACCCTCGCTACAAATGGTAAGGCCCCAATATCACGGCCAAATCTCATAAGGTTTTGCGAGAACAGAAGGCTGCGAATAGTTTCCAACCATGTTGATTTTGGCAGGGTAAATTTGACTAAGGTAGCCGGTGAAGGTATTGATTTAAGAGTGTTGAGGCCTTTTGACGAATCACTTGGTTATGCTTACCAGGAGGACCTGCCTCCAGCAGCTATATTTTATAATTTGAAACGCGGCAGTGTTGCAGAGTTAAATCGCGCAATTGAGTTGCAAAGAAGAAATCATACTTTTAACACACCTTTCTTAATTTTTGGGAAAAAAAGGGAGCAGGAAGCTGTAATGACCCCTAGAATGCTGGCATCCTACCGCTACCTTGATTTTTTTACGGATGTAACTGCTGGCGCTATGCAAAGGAAGCTAGGGCGGATTGACTCCAGATGGAATTCGGAAGTTGCATTAATTGATAGTATTACTAAGTGGGCGTGGGCGCAGGTTTTGTCAATTCAGGAAAGGGATATCCACACGGCAGCCCACTCTGGATTTACAGCGGCCTTTGCCTGTCTTTTGGGTGAGAAATATGGTTTATCACCCTTAGAAATCCTCTTTTTGAAATTAGGTTGTTTAATGCACGATTTAGGTAAAGCTGGGGTTTCCATTGCTATTTTACGCGGCAGCCACTCATTAGGGCAAAAGGGAAAAGAAGCAATCAGACAACATCCGGACAAAGGGGTTGAGGTGATAAGCCCGTTGATTGAGCGTTTTGGCTGGAGATTGGCTTATGAGATATTGCAGATTGTTAAATATCATCATTGTTGCTTTGATCCAAATGATAACAGAAGTTATCCTCCGATTGATATTGGGGTTGAGCGTTCGTATTTAACTTATTTTGCTTCATTAGCTGATTCATTAGAAGCAGCTACAACTTCAAATGAATGGCGCAGGTATGTGAAAAAAGATAGGACCTGGGATGAGATTCGCGAAGATTTTGAGGCGCAAAGCGGCACACAATTTAATCCAGATATTTTGCCTTTTTTGGTTGATATGATTAATGAGGGGATAGCGGTAGAATTTGATATGCCAGTGCCATCAACGGATATCCCCCAATTCGTTAACCTGGCTTAACCTTCAAGTAGCTGTTTAAGCAGTTTATTCACCAACCCTGGATTAGCCCGGCCTTTGGTTCCCTTCATAACCTGGCCAACAAAGAAGCCTAAAATGCCTGTTTTACCGCTTTTATATTGTTCAACCTGCTTGGGGTTATTTTTAATTGTTTCTTCTATGACTTTCTTAAGCTCATCTTCATTGCTGATCTGCGTCATGCCTGATTCAGCAATTACGTCTTTGACTTGTTTCCCAGTTTTTAAAACATCAACCAAAACTGTTTTGGCAATCTTGCCGCTAATGGTGCCTTTATCTATTAACTCAAGTATCTCAGCCAACTGAGCCGGCGTAAAATTAACTTCATCAATTGCTTTCTTGTTTTCGTTAAGATAAGCATTAATGTCGCCCACCACCCAATTGGCAACTGTAGTTGGACTTTTTTTATAAAGTAAGGTTGTATCTTCAAAATAGTCAGCGAGTTTTTTGTCAGAAATTAGAATGTTTCCAGTGGAAGCCGGGATTTGTAAATCAGTTTCCCATCTAATTTTTCTCTCTTCTGGTAATTCGCCCAAGGTTTGCCTGATTTCCTCAATCCATTCTTTGCTTGGTTCAACCGGGACCAAATCAGGCTCTGGAAAATAGCGATAGTCATGGGCAAATTCCTTGCTGCGCATGCCGGAGGTTGTGTTAGTTGTGTCATCAAAAAATCTTGTTTCCTGGGTGATTTTGCCGCCTTCTTGAATTACCTCAATGTGCCGTTTTTCTTCAGCAATTAAGGCTTTTTCTACGGCCTTGAAAGAATTCATATTCTTAACTTCAGTTTTTGTGCCAAATTCTTTTGCGCCAACTGGCCGAATAGAGAGGTTCGCATCGCAGCGCAGCGAGCCTTCTTCCATCTTGGCATCACAAACCCCTATATATAGTAGGAGATTGGCTAGACCCTGCATAAATACAGCCGCTTCTTTGGGTGAGCGAATGTCAGGTTCTGAGACAATTTCCATTAGCGGCACGCCCGTGCGATTGTAATCAACCAGCGAGGAATCTGCGCCCATAATTCTTTCTGCTCCCTGGTGGACTAATTTACCTGCGTCTTCTTCCAGATGGATGCGGGTAATACCAATTTTAGTTTTCTTGCCTTCTGTGTCAACATCAAGATGACCGCCAGTGGCTAAGGGCAGGTCAAATTGTGAAACTTGGTAGTCTTTAGGTAAGTCCGGGTAAAAATAATTTTTTCTGGCAAAAACGTTTTTTGGCTCAACTTTGCAGCCCAGGGCAAGAGCGGTTTTAATGGCCAGTTCAATGGCTTTTTTGTTGATAACCGGCAAAACACCTGGTTGGCCGGTACAAACTGGACAGATGTTGCTGTTTGGCTTGTTGCCAAATTTTGTTGAGCAGCTGCAAAACATTTTGCTTTCTGTTGTCAGCTGGGCGTGGATTTCAAGACCAATAACAGTTTCGTACTTGCTCATGATAATAAATTATAGCCTATTTTAGGGGAGAGCGAAAGCTGGCTAACCCTTGGCTTTGTGGACTTGGGCTGGAGCTTTGCCTTTTTCCAGCAAATCTTTTAGTTCTTGGTAATTGATTTCCTGAAGCGCTACCCAGATATTTTCTTTTTGGCTGTAAATCTGGCCGTAAAATTTACCGTTAACACGTTTAACCAAAAGAATTTTACCAGGCTCAAGTTCAACAATTAAATCATAGCCAGGCCAGCGCGGATCGCGGGTAGTGACATCCGGCATAGTGATTTGCCGGGCCTTTTGGTCAGCATACATCTGATAGGCAATTGCCTCTTGCATCTGTTGTTTAACAATGGCGGCAAATTGCTGCTTAACTAGTTTAGCTGTTTCTTTTTGCACGGTTTGCGCTGCCACTTTTTGCAAAGCAGCCTTGTTCATGGATTTTAGGCTTTCGCGCTCAACCGTTGTTTTGGCAACTTCCCAGAGCTTATCTTTATCAATAGCGTTCATAGCGTCGCGCTGAATTGCCTGTAGCGCTATATCCCAGAATAAATCTTTATCTAACTTCTTTTTAAGATGCAGTTCTACCAAATATAAAGCTCTTGCCTCAATTATTTTGTCGACCTTGCCAGGCGGCAGGTCCTTGGCAATAATTTTTTGAATTTCTTTTTCAATATAGTCTGGTGCTTCTTCTTTGATTAAGCGGCGGATTTCGCGTTGGGCAATTTTGATGCCTTCACCAGTTGGCACGTCACGCGCGATAATTTTTTTAATTTCCCGCTCTAAAATTATTGGAGCTTCTTTTTGCAAAGCCGTGATAATTTTTTCTTCTGAAAGTTCTTTTCTTATTACATCCTGGGCGTTTTTCTTGACCAGATCAGGGACGATCCTTTTGGCCTCTGCTTTTAGAATATCCCGGGCTTCAGATTTTAAAATGTCCCTGGTCACACCTTCTGGGAAATGTTTTTTGATTAAATCCCTGGCGGCTTCCGCGATAATTTTCTGTAGATCTTTTTTGGAAAGCTTTTTGTTTAAGTATTTTTGGCTCTCTGCCTCAACTATTTTTCTAATATCTTCTTCTAGCGCCACAATTGGTTCTGCCTCAATAATTTCGCCTTCTTCAAAAGTTTCTTTTTCTGGTTCTTGTGCTACCTGCACTTCTTTGCTCGGAAAGAAGCCCATGACCCAGTTAATAAATTTTTGCCAGGCGCTTTTTTCTTCCCGGGGCTTAATTGGCTTTTCCTTAAACAAGGTTGGCGGAACTGCGGCTGCTTCTGTCTTGGGGGTAAGCTTTACTTCTGGTTTTTTGGCAGCCTTTTTAGCCGGCGGCTTAACCGGCCGTTTTTTGACAACTTTTGGGGCTGGTTTTTTAGGCGCAGGCTTCTTTTGGGCTACTGGTTGTTTTGGCTGAATGATTTTTTTGAATTCTTTTTCTGGAATTTTTATTTTAAAAGTCTTTTGCACCTTAGGATGGCGGATAACCAGGTATTTTTTGATAAACCTTAGTCCCTGGTATTTTGTATCAATAACTAAATATTTTTGGCCCTCAGCCAGTTTTACTTTGGCTACAAAGGAACGGTCAGCATTTAGTTTAACTGGTTTAGCGTTAACATAAACATACTGCACTCCTGGGGCAGCCTGGCCTGCAACTTCGCCTTCAATGGCAAAAAAGTAGGAACTATCGTATTTTTTGCCAGCATACATGACAAAATCATCAGTTTCTGCGGCAAATGACGAGGGAATTAGAGTGAAAAGGGAAAACGATAGCGTTAGGATTATGCACAGCAATCCTTTAAAATACTTAAGGATATTTTTTGATATATATCTCAAGATGACATTATTATAGGCAGATGGGACAAAATAATCAACTGGAAATAGAAATCCCAACTTCAAACCTCAAACCTCAAAACAAATCAAAAATCCCAACCTCAAAACAAAAAGATTTTTGGTTATTAGTTGGGATTTGTTTGGAAGTTTGAAGTTGGATGTTTGAGGTTCACAAAGAAGGTTTATTCTTATGCCAATCAGTATTCTGCTCATAAGTAAAAGCAGCGCGGAGGACGGCTTCCTCATCAAGTGGTTTCCCAATGATCTGCAGACCAATCGGCAGATTGTTGCTGGTGCCGCAGGGCAGGGAAATTGCCGGCAGGCCGGCTAAATTGATTGGGATTGTGGCAATATCTGACAAGTACATCGAAAGAGGGTCAGAAGTTTTTTCGCCAATCTTAAATGCGGTGCTTGGGGCGGTCGGTGAAATTAAGACGTCGCACTTTTTAAAGGCTTTATCAAAGTCATTTTTGATCAAAGTCCTTACTTTTAGCGCTTTGAGATAATATGCGTCATAATAGCCGGCGGATAAGGCATAGGTTCCGATCATAATGCGACGCTTTACCTCACTGCCAAAGCCTTCGCGCCTGGTATTGTAATACATGGTTATCAAATCTGGTGATTCTTTGGCGCGTTTGCCGTATTTTACTCCGTCATAGCGCGACAGGTTTGAGCTGGCTTCAGCCGGGGCGATTAAATAATAAGTGGCAACCGCGTATTCAAAAGAGGGCAGGGAAACTTCAATTAACTTTGCCCCAAGTGCTGCAAATTTTTTCATGGCTTGCTTGATGGCATCTTTAGTATCATTGCTCATGCCCTTGCCAAGCAGTTCCTTGATGTAACCAATCTTCATGCCTTTAACACTATCAACTAAAGCTTTTTGAAAATCAGGTGCAGGTTGGTTAATTGAGGTTGAATCTTTGGCGTCATAACCTGCAATGGTGTTCATCATAATAGCTGTGTCTGTCACATCTTTGCTTAAGGGGCCAATTTGATCTAATGACGAAGCAAAAGCAACTAAACCATATCTTGAAACACGGCCGTAAGTCGGTTTAAATCCAACTACACCGCAGAACGAAGCAGGCTGCCTGATTGACCCGCCGGTGTCCGAACCTGTAGCAATGATGCATTCATCCGCAGCTACTGCGGCAGCTGATCCGCCAGATGATCCACCTGGGACATTTTGGATATTCCAAGGGTTGTGGGTTGGGTGGATGCCGGAATTTTCCGTTGAAGAACCCATGGCAAATTCATCCATATTTGTTTTACCAAGAATAACTGCGCCGGCTTGTTTTAGCTTTGTGACAATTGTTGCGTCATACGGCGGGATATAGTT
>JAHIUL010000010.1 GCA_018817195.1 Candidatus Margulisiibacteriota bacterium | reverse complement strand
TTGTGAAGATCAGCATGCACTAGCCTATCAAGGTATTTCTGGAGGGTCTGCTTTTCCATGGCTTTAATTACTTTTGCGTTATTCATTGCTTTCATGGCTGGTTCCCTCCTTAAATGTAGGATTTTGTCCCGGCTTCTCGTTTTAAGAAAATGTCTGAAAATACTTTGATGAACTTGCCGGCAGTTTGAATTCTTGTCTTGTCGATATAGAGGGCTTCTTGCACAAAATTTGATCTTTTGCTTTTGCCAGGTCGGCTAATAGAGGCTACGTCGTATAGTGCTTTTTTGTTTTCCATTGTCTTTCCCTCTCATATATATATCGACAGGTTTGCGGGGAAATTTCACTTAATTTCATTAAGGAAATTTACGATTTCCAGCAGCACTCTTTCTGACTGCATTCCAGCGACAGCGTCAACGTGGCCGGCTTTGGGAATTCTAACTTTTCTGTTTGTTGTTGTGCCTGCAGAATTTCTTTGCCCCAGGGCGTCAAACAGCGCCTGGTCGCTGGCGGCGGTTACCAGGGCGTCCTCTTTCCCGGTGATAACAAGGGAATGAGGCAGGCTCGGCTTTAAGCTGGCCAGATAACCGGCGTTCCAGGTGGGGCTGATAAGCTGGCCCTGGCGCACCATGCGCAGCAGATTGTTAATCAATGTTGGGGGCATAGGTTCCAGGACGTAAAATGCGAAGGGAATTATTGTTTCGGGATCAGTTTCTTCCGGGTTAAAGATTTGTGAGATCAGCGGCAGGTCCTTGATAACCCGGCGCATGATTTTTGGGGATGTTTTATCAGCCAGATATTTCAGCGCGTCTTTTAAGAAAATTACGTTTCTGGCCACAATATTTAGGGCATGGTATTCTTTAATAGGCGCGTACTGGGCTGCTGTGCCGTACCAGCGCAGCAGTGATATCAAAGTTTCTTTGTTGTGTGCGAATTCGACCGGCGTGCTCAAAAATACAGCAGCGGCTAACCTTGGATCAATCTGTCTAAAAGCCAGCATATTGAGCAGCTCCATGCCGCCCATGCTAAAGCCAACGACCGCGGCTTTGGCGCAGCCGGTTAATCCCAGGGCCGCGTCGATGTGGAAGCTAAGGTCGTTAACCATCTGGTCAAAAGTTGTGGCTTCGGAAAACTGATTGGCAACTCCCAGCTTTTCTTTGACGTAGCGCTGATAAACCCAGCGAGCGTAGCGCGGATGCACCAGAACAACATGATAGCCCTCAAAAGCCAGGGCATTGGCAAAGGAGGTATTGGTGTTCAAATTCCTGAAATTGCCGTCAAGACGACAGATGCGGAAGAGGTTAGCATTGCACAGCATGCCGGGAACAAGGATTAAAACCGGTCTGTCTGGCTTAACATTGCGCGGGTGAACAAGGTGCGCCAGGAAATGATTAAAACCAGTGGGATCTGCTTCGTTCCTTACTATCCAATTATCTTTGGTCAGCAAACCGACTTCCTGCGGCAGGAAAGGGGAAACCCGGACGCCAGAATGGAATTTCAGTTTCATAGTTGCTTCAGGCCGCGGACCGATCCTTTTGGCCGCAGGCGTTGCTCCGGGGTGAAATCTATTTACAAAAGCGCTAACTCTGGCAAGCATGGTAATCTTTTATCGGGGCGGGATCAGGAAAATTTCAGAAAAAGTGAAATTTCGCCGATTGGGAAGCGATAAATGCCCGGCGAATAAACAGGAGCAGTTAAAATTATGACAAGTTCAATGGTTCACCTGTCCCCAATTTGTAAAGGCGCAAATCATCTAAAAATGTTGCTCAAAAACAACCAGCGAGTCGGAATTGTTTTTTCCGGCGGGCCAGCACCCGGCGCCAATGCGGTCATTGAAATGGCCACCCATTTACTGCTTAATCACAAAGTTCCGGTCGTCGGTTTTGTGCGCGGTTATAAATATTTAGTGGAAATGACTTTTGGCCAATTGAAAGCCGGCGTTCATTATTTGGATATGACACATGGTATGGTTGATGGCATTAGAGAGAGCGGCGGGGTCATTCTCAAAACATCCCGTGTAAACCCCGGCAAGCCCGGTGGGGAATTGGAGATCAAATGCGAAGCGGACTTTAAAAATGAGCAGAAGACAAAAACATTAAAGCAATTGTTGGACGTGTTCAAGCTTCTCAGGGTCGGCGCGCTGATATCAATCGGCGGTGATGACACGCTTAAGACTGCTTATTATCTTTGGCGGTTGGGTCTGCCCACGATTCACGTGCCCAAGACAATTGATAATGACTATTTTGGCATACCCTGGACTTTTGGTTATTGGAGTGCGGTACAGAAAGGAGGACAAGACTTGAGGAATTATCGCGAGGATGCCAGAACAACTGACGCTTGCATTATTATTGAATGCATGGGCCGCAAAGCCGGCTGGCTGGCCGCTGGTACGGGGTTGCACGGCAATGCTAACCTGATCCTGGTTCCCGAAATGTTTAAAGGCAAAATTGACATTGATAATTTGGTTGAGCAGGCGGCTGCCATGGTTGTGGCCAGGGAAAAAGCCGGCAAGCTTTACACAACCATTGTTGTTTCTGAGGGTTTGGTGGAGAAATTGCCTGAATCACAAAAACCCGAGGAGCGCGACGCTCACGGCCACATCAGGCTGGCTAAGGCTAAAATTGGAGCCATCGTGGCTAAAAAGCTTGAGGCCAGGTTAAAAGAGAGGGCTGTTTTTGTGCAAAAAGCTTTTTCTGAACCAGAAGGTTATGTGACCCGCTGTGAGGATCCCTGCGCTTATGATGTTATTTTAGGATTGGGGCTTGGACTGGGCGCCTTTGACCTGGTGGCAGCAGGCCATTTCGGCCAAATGGTTTCAGTGTATAATGATAAATTTCAGGGATTTATCATTGGCAGCACACCGTTTAAAGAATTAATAGACCCCGCCACAATGAAAGTGCGCAACCGCTTTATTGATCCACAGGGTGATTTCATGCGTTTAATCCAGGCAGCCCAATATCCATTCGGTAAGAATAAATAGTTAGATAGTAGAACGTGGAGCGAAGAACGTAGGAAGGAGCTATTTAGCTAGTTCTTTTTGCAAGCGAATTTTTTGTTCGGCAATCATCTTTTTTAATGTGGCTATCCGGTCGGGCTTTTTAGCCGCAGCTAGTTTTGCTTCCAGTTGTTTTGTGTAAGCCTCAATTCTAATTACCAAGTCGCTTTTAGCCGGCTTAGGGGTTTCCTTTACCGTAGCAGGAGCTGGTTTTGGCTTTTCAGCTGGTTTAGCAGGCTTCGGTCCCATTTTAATTGGGCCGCCGATAAAACCAAAGCTAAAATAGTGGGTGGTATTAGCCGCCAGGCTTGAATCCATGTAATAAGCATAATCAAATGTTACGCCCTGAAATTTTGTACCCATGCCCAGGCAAATATTCACGGCGCTTTCGCCGCCGGCTGAAACTTGGTCAAGTCCGCCGCGCAGGGCAAACTTAGGATTTACCCACCATTCAACGCCAGAGTGCAAACTAAAAGGCAGAAGATCTACATCTGCCAGCACTTGAATATCTTCCCGCGCTTGCCAGCTGAGGCCCCCCTTAAGGTTCATTGGCACATCTTCGCCAGTGCCGTTGCTCCAGGAGATGCCCGTAGGCAATGCATTTTGTAAGGTCAATCCAAAATTAAGGTCCGGCCGCATCATGTAAAGCATACCAAGGTCAACGTCTAGGCCAGAGCCGCTGGAATAGCCGCTAAAGCTTTTGCTGAATAATTTTAAAGTGGCGCCGTAAGCGATCTTTTCCTGAAACATCTTGCCCCAGCTTAAGGCGATGACTGAGTTTGAATAGTCAAATGAGCTGCCCGTGGGGACCACGCGGCCTGTGGCATCACGGGAAGAAACTTGAATCCCGGTTGTGCCGCCAGCCAGATAGGCCGCTGCCCAGCCGCCATAGACGCTTTCGCCTCCGCCGCCCAAGAGGGTGTAATTGATGTCGCCTTCCAGCAGGGATGTATACATGCTGGTTAATTCCCAGTTTTTAATAAAAGCTGCGTTAGCCGGGTTAACCAAAGTAGCGTTGATGTCGCCGGGTACAACCATGTTGGTCCTGCCCATGGCAATTGAGCGGGCGCCGATGCCAAGCTTCATTGGATCAACAGAAGTTGCGTCAGCAGAACTTGCAAATACCAAGATACAAGATACAAGGTACAAACAAATCCCAAATTTCAAAACTATTTTAAAATAGCGATTTTGCATTTGCCAATTACTTTCCCGTCAGAGACAACCCTGACAAAGTAAATATCATTGCCAACTAAGTCTCCGCTGGTTGATTTACCAGCCCAGCTAACTTCATTATAGCCGACCTGACCGCCTGCCGCGCCTGCGGCATAACTTTGTTTATAAACCAGCTGGCCGATGGCGTTAAAGATGTAGATAGAAGTGGCCGCATCATTGGTTAAATTGTAAGCAATTCTGCCTGTGCCGCTGTTTGGGTTAAATGGATTAGGATAAATTAAAACCTGGGTAGCTGTGATGCCAGTGGTATCAACTTTTACTGTGTACTGGAGAAACGTATTGTTGCCGTCGCCATCAACCGCGTTAATGCCGATAGTATGGTTGCCACTGGCCAAACTGCTGAAAGCGTAAGTTAAAGCGCCGGTTGTGGCGGAATAGGTTGAAGTCCCGGTTAAAGCGGAAAACTTGGTGTAAGCTCCGTCAACTTCAACAGAGCTTAAATTAGTGTCAATTGATGTTTCATCAGTAACAGTGGCGGTTAAAGTCCCGCTGGCTTTGACATAGTCGTTATCAATAATGCTTTTTCCGTCAACTAGAAAATTACTGATAACTGGTGAGCCAGGAGCAGCAGCAAAGCCAATGACCGCGACCCCGCCAGCAATGCCTTCGTATGAGCTGCTGGAGGTAGCGCCAACTGGCGAGCCGCTCATGCCGCTGAAACTTGAATAACTTGAAGAGCTGCTTGAACCGCCTCCAGCACCAAGTTCAGAAATAGGAATTTTATAAACAGTGCCGCTGATGCCGGCAAAGGCTGCGATGGGCATTAACGTTATTAATAGTATTAAAAGAAACCTTTTCATTTCAGAAATTTACGGAATTGATTCGCATGTCACGACCCCATTATTTACATAAATCCGATAGAGATTGGCAGGAGTGCTTCTATCTTTAATTATATATCCACGAGTGCTAGAATCAACCTTAACATCGGACGCAGCTTCAATAGTTAGCAAGGACCTCACTTTGCCGTTGGAGAATATGCCGTATCCAGAACCGTTTGCTGATGTATCTTCTCCATATACACCATACAGGTCGCCAAGGCCTCTAACTCCTTGGTCCATATATCCTAGCCAACCATATCCAGATCCATTCGTGTCATAGCCTCGTACACCAGTATTTTCTCCGTGTGCATCGATCCCGTAGCTCTTTCCATAAGCATAAATGCCAATTCCGCCTGTTCCCGTTGCCTCAGCAGAGATGGCTTTGCCGGAAATTTGGTCATTTACAAAATATCCTGCGACCCCTTTTCCATAAGCATGAATCCCAATTCCCCCGGAGCCGTTTGCCTCAGCGGAAATAGCTTTTCCCTTACTATG
>JAHIUL010000144.1 GCA_018817195.1 Candidatus Margulisiibacteriota bacterium | reverse complement strand
TTCCTGAGAATGTGTGAAAATCTGGCCCGCTCAGAAGGCAGTTGTTTTTTCGTTATGTGCGTACCCATCTTTTCCTCATTCTTTTAATAAAATTGGCAGGGTTTTATAAGTTGGTGAACATCCGTTTTGGAACATATTAGCATAATATTTGAGAAAAACAAGCCGCAGATTCTTGCTAGCGCGAGCTTAATATGGTAGTCTGGATTGGAGGGTCATCATGAGAAAATTTCCATTTACCTACATAATTATTGCTTTATTTATTTTTTGGTTTTTGCTGCAGGCGTTAGTTTCTATTTATCCAACCATCCTTTGGTTTGATAATCTTGGCTTTGCTTCGGTTTTTTGGACTAATCTGTGGGCCCGGGTCTTGACCGGCCTGGCTTTTGGCCTGGTTTTCTTGATTATAGCTGGTGTTAATATCCTTGTTGCCCTGAGATTTGCCGCTGCGATGCCGAAAAGAAAAACCGAGCACGGGCCTGATCTAAGAAAGATTATGAAGCAGCTTTTTGGGGAAAGCGGCGGCGATGGGGAGGAGATGGTTAATGTTACCCCAATTCCCTTTATTGCCAGCCGTCTCAATTGGCTCTGGCTGGTCGGGATAATTGTTGTTTCCGTCTTTATGGGGCTTTCCGCTGTTACCCAGTGGCAGGTAGTGCTTAAGTTTTTGAATGCTACCAAGTTTGGCATTGTTGACCCTATTTTCGGCTTTGATATTGGTTTTTATATATTTAATCTGCCATTGCAAACTTTTGCCCAGGGCTTTGTCTTTTCAAGCTTTATCCTTTCTTTAATTGCAGTAACCTGGATTTACGTTTTTAGTAATGGTATTTCATTCTCTGCATTAACAGTGAATTTTGCTAAAGGAGTTAAGGCTCACCTGGCAATTCTTATATCAATTTTAGTTGCGCTTTTTGCCTGGAAACTGTGGTTGGGTGAATTAGGCATTCTTTATTCAGCCCGCGGCGCAGTTTATGGGGCAGGCTACACCGATGTTTCTGCCCAGTTATTAGGTTATAACCTGCAAATATTTATACTTGGTGCTTTAGCCTTGTTTTTGATTATTAATATATTTCAGAAAAACTTTCGTTTGCTTATAGCTGGAGGAGGTACCTATTTAATCATTGCCGTTGTCATGGGCGGCATTTATCCGGCAATCATCCAGAACTTTCAGGTCAAGCCCAATGAGATTTCTGTTGAAGCCCCGTATATTGCCAATGCGATTAAATTTACGCGCCTGGCCTATGGTTTAGATAATGTTGAAGAAAAACAATTTGCTGCGGACGAAAACCTGAGCCTGCGGGATTTGCAGCGCAATAATTTAACTGTCAGCAACATTCGCTTGTGGGATCCCAGGCCGCTGATCAAAACTTATAAACAGCTGCAGGGTATTCGTCTCTACTATGATTTTTCAGACGTTGATGTTGACCGCTATGATGTCAATGGGAAATACCAGCAGGTCATGCTTTCGCCCCGGGAACTGCGCAATGATAAGCTGCCGGCCAAGGCCCGCACCTGGGTAAACCAGCATTTAAAATTTACCCACGGTTACGGCGCCTGTCTTTCACCGGTCAATAAACAAACATCAGAGGGTATGCCGGACCTGATAATAAAGGATATCCCGCCGACCACAACTTCTGATTTGAAAATTGAACGGCCGGAAATTTATTACGGCGAAGAAACCAATGATTATGTCCTGGTCAGAACAACAGAACAGGAATTTGATTATCCCAAGGGCGATAAAAATGTTTATGCCACTTATCAGGGCAGGGGCGGCATAGTGATCAATTCTTTTTGGCGGCGTTTGGCTTTTGCCGTAAAATACGGCGACCTTAAGATCTTGTTAACAGATTATTTGACCAGGGACAGCCGGGTGATGTTTGACCGCTCAATCAGGACCCGCGTCAGCAGGATTGCGCCTTTTTTGACCTATGATCGTGACCCGTATATTGTTATTTCTGGCGGACGCATGTTTTGGATCCAGGACGCTTATACAATTTCTGATATGTTTCCTTATTCTGAACCAAGCGGCAGCGGGTTTAATAAGTTTAATTATATCCGCAACTCAGTCAAAATTGTAATTGACGCTTATAACGGCGATGTTACATATTATATAGTTGATGAAAAAGATCCAATTGTTAGAACTTACCAGAAGATATATCCAAAATTATTTAAACCATTTGCCCAAATGCCGGAGGACTTAAAAAAACATATTCGCTATCCATACGATTTGTTTATGGTGCAGGCAGCTAAATATGCCACTTATCATATGGAGGATCCGCAGGTTTATTACAACCAGGAAGATTTATGGAATGTGCCCAAAGAAGTTTATGCCGGTAACGAACAATTGATGGATGCTTATTATATTATTATGAAGCTGCCCAGGGAGTTCAGGGAAGAATTCCTCTTAATGCTGCCTTTTACACCGAATAACAAAGATAACATGATTGCCTGGCTGGCCGGCCGGTCCGATGTGCCAAACTATGGCAAGTTAATTGTTTATAAATTCCCCAAGGACAAATTAGTTTATGGGCCAAAACAAATTGAGGCCCGTATAGACCAGCAAACTGAAATTTCTCAACAATTTACTCTATGGGGGCAGGTTGGCTCGCGCGTTATTCGCGGCAATCTTTTGGCTATTCCGATTGAACAGTCAATCCTTTATATTGAACCGATTTATTTGGAAGCTTCCAGCGGCGAGCTGCCGGAATTGAAACGGGTCATAGCTGCTTACGGCAAAAATGTTATTATGGCGGAATCTTTGAATGCCGCGCTGTCCGGCGTGTTTTCTGGCCGGGTTTCATCTTCAACCAGATATACTGCGCCAGTTGGTTTAAATAATAAGGCATTAGCTAAAAAGGCCCTGGAAATATTCAATCAGGCCCAATCTAAATTACGCCAGGGCAGTTTTGGAGATTTTGGGGACAAGTTAAAAGATCTGGGCAAATTGCTGCAGGATCTGGCAAGGTAGTCCCCTTGACGATTCCTTGACGATTCAGTATAATATACCTGTATGTTAACCTTACGGCAGGAAGAAATCCTAGATTTATTAAAAAAGCGTCAGTCTTTGCGCACCAAAGAACTGCAGCGGTTTTTGAAATTAACTCGCGCCAGGATCAACCAGTTGATTGCCCCGCTGGTAAAGCAGGGTTTGATTAAAAATGAAGGCAAAGCCCGGGCAACTGTTTATCGATTAACTGATAAGCGAAGCCTGGATCAGCTACGGCGTGAAAACTGGGAGCTGAGCAAGAAAGTTAAACAGATGGAAAGTATTTTGGAAGACCGCAAAGTAATTGAGCGCGCCAAAGAAGTTTTAATAGCTCAATTTGATATATTGCCAACCGAAGCTTACCGCAAGCTTCAAGAGCAGAGCATGGATGGCGGCCGTTCCATGCGTGAGATTTCCGAAAGGATATTATCTGCTTACGAGCTTTGATTTGACAGGCACTTTAGGATAGTGTTATAATATTAAGTGTGCGAGACAAAGACGTCAAATTGACGTCTTTTTTTTTGTCAAAATTAGGTTAAAGGGGGCAATTATGAAAGCAATCTTAGCATTAGAAGACGGGACAATATTTGAAGGAACATCTTTTGGTGCAGAGGGGGAGGTTGTCGGCGAAGTTATTTTTAATACCCAGGTGGTTGGTTTTCAGGAAATTATGACAGACCCGGCCAATCAAAATAAAATTGTGGCTTTTGGTTATCCGCACATAGGCAATGTTGGCATAAATGATAAGTCTAATGAGTCTAATGAGGCTCATGTTTCTGCTTTTGTTGTTAAAGAATACAGTAAGGTTTACAGCAATTGGCAGGCAAAGGGCTCTCTGGAAGATTTTATGAAGAAGAATAAGGTAATTGGCATTGAGGGAGTTGATACCCGCGCTTTAACAGTTCATATTCGGGATAATGGGGAAATGAAAGGGATCGTGTCAACGGCTGACTTTGATAGTAAGAGTTTGCTCGAAAAAATTAAGGCTTATGAGTCTAACATCCAATTTCCAAGCGCCAAATCACAAATGACTTCTAAAGCCAAAACTTTAATCATAAATCTCGGTGTTAATAACAGTACCCTGGCTAAGTTTCCAGAGGCTGGGATTGTTGATTATAAAGTTACGGCGGAAGAGATTTTAAAGTCTGATCCTGAACAAGTAGTTATTTCCAGCGGGCCAGGGGATCCAACCAAGTTGACCGGACTGGTCAAAGAGGTAAGAAAATTGATTGGTAAAACTAAAATTTATGGTATTCAGAACGGCGCCTGTGTTTTAGCTTTAGCCTTGGGTTGTTCAGTCAGCAAAATGAAAGTTGGGCATCATGGTGTGAATCATCCTGTGGTTGACCCAAAGACCGGCAGTGGAGAAATATCAGGGCAAAACCATAGTTATGGCATTGATAATGTTTCCGGCGGGGTGAAAGTTGTGCATGTGAACCTGAATGATAAATCAATTGAGAAGATAGAATCAAAAGATGGCTCTTGTGTTGGGATACTCTATTATCCAATTGATGAAAGAGGCAAGCTGGACCCAGGCTACAAATATGTTTAGGAGGAAATAACCATGCCGAAACGAACAGATATAAAAAAGATTTTAATTATCAGCTCCGGTCCGATTGTTATTGGCCAGGCGTGTGAGTTTGATTATTCCGGGTCCCAGGCATGTAAAGCCTTGCGGGAGGAAGGGTATGAAACGGTTTTGATTAACTCT
>JAHIUL010000143.1 GCA_018817195.1 Candidatus Margulisiibacteriota bacterium | reverse complement strand
CGCGCGATATGCGTGATACTTCCTTAAGAGTGCCGCCGGGTGAGTTTGGTATTGTTATTTCTGTCCGCACTTTTTCCCGTGAAAACGGTGATGAGCTTCCACCTGGGGTGCACGAGCTGGTCCGCGTTTATTTAGCCCAGCTGCGTAAAGTCAGCGTTGGTGATAAGCTGGCCGGACGCCACGGCAACAAGGGTGTTGTCTCCAGGATACTGCCGGAAGAAGATATGCCTTACTTGCCAGATGGTACGCCAGTTGATGTTATTTTAAATCCGCTGGGTGTTCCTTCCCGTATGAATATCGGGCAGATATTTGAACTATTGCTTGGCCACGCCGGCAAGATAATGGATAGGAAATACGAAGTGGCTCCGTTTGATGAGTCAAACGAAGAGGATGCTTCAATCAAGTTTGTTGAAAAGGAGCTGGAAAAGGCAGCTGTGGATAAAGACCTGGCCTGGCTGGATGTTTCTGGCAAAGTTGAACTGCGCGATGGCCGCACAGGCAAACCCTTTGGCCGTAAAATTGCGGTTGGCTATTCATATTTAATGAAACTGATCCATTTGGTTGATGATAAGATGCACGCCAGGTCCACTGGGCCGTACTCATTGATTACGCAGCAGCCGCTGGGCGGTAAAGCCCAATTTGGCGGACAGCGTTTTGGTGAAATGGAAGTCTGGGCCCTGGAAGCATACGGCGCAGCCCATACACTTCAAGAGTTATTGACGGTTAAGTCCGATGATGTGGTTGGCCGGTCACGGGTTTATGAATCGATTATTAAAGGCAAGCCCATGGGCAAGCCCGGTACACCGGAATCATTTAAGGTTTTGGTCAAGGAATTGCGCAGCTTAGGGCTGGACCTGAAAACATTAGATAAAGACGGCAAAGAAGTTAATATTGATGAGGAAGATAAGTTGAGAGGCAAGAGAAGCCCGCGAATTTTCGATGATAAGAGGAGGAAGAAGCTTGGCACTCGCTAAGAAAAAAGAAAGTCAAGAGTTTAACAGCCTCCGGATTGGTTTAGCTTCGTCTGAGCAGATCCTGATGTGGTCGCACGGGGAAGTGGAAAAGCCAGAAACAATTAATTACCGAACTTTTAAGCCAGAGCGACGCGGCTTGTTCTGTGAAAAGATTTTTGGCCCGGTCAAGGATTGGGAATGTCACTGCGGCAAGTACCGGCGTGTGCGCTATCGCGGCATTATTTGTGAACGCTGCGGTGTTGAAGTTACTACTTCCCGGGTAAGACGGGAGCGCATGGGACATATCAGATTGGTAGAGCCTGTGGCTCATATTTGGTTCCTGCGCGGTGTGCCGGGCTATATGAGTTTATTACTCGGTGTGTCTACCAGATCATTGGAAGAAGTTATCTACTATGATGCTTACATTGTGACTGAAGTTGCCGAAGGCGTTAAGCGCTTAAAAGTAGGCAAGATCTTGCGCGAAGCTGAATACCAGGATGCCCTGGAAAAATACGGCAAGGATTTTAAGGCTGAGACAGGGGCGAGAGCTGTTCGAGAGCTGCTGTCGCGCATCGATCTGTTGCAGATGGTTACCAAGTTAAGGCGCGAACTTAAGACTTCTACCGGACAAAAGCGCATGAAAATCATTAAACGTTTGCGCATTGCTGAAGCTTTCCAAAAATCAAACAACCGGCCTGAATGGATGATCCAGGAAGTCCTTCCTGTTATCCCTCCAGACCTTAGGCCAATGGTCCAGCTGGAAGGCGGCCGTTTTGCCACTTCTGATCTTAATGACCTTTATCGCCGCGTGCTCAACCGCAATAATAGGTTGAAGAAAATGATCAACATGGGCGCGCCTGAGATGATTATCCGCAATGAAAAGAGAATGCTGCAGGAATCAGTTGATGTCTTAATTGACAATGGCCGCCGCAAAAGGGCAGTAACCGGCTCTTCGGGCAGGCCGCTAAAATCTTTAACCGATATTATCGAAGGCAAGCAAGGCCGCTTTAGACAGAATTTGTTAGGGAAACGCGCTGATTATTCCGGCCGGTCTGTTATTGTTATTGGCCCAACCTTAAAGCTGCACCAGTGTGGTTTGCCCAAAGGCATGGCTTTAGAGTTGTTTAAACCATTTGTTATCCGTAAGCTGGTTGACCGCAATTTTGCCCAGAATGTTAAATCAGCCAAGCGCATGATTGAGCGGCAGGAAATTATTGTCTGGGATATTTTGGAAGAAGTTATTAAAGGACACCCTGTATTGCTGAACCGTGCGCCGACCCTGCACCGTTTAGGCATCCAGGCTTTTGAGCCGATTTTAGTTGAAGGTAAAGCGATCCAGATTCACCCGTTAGTTTGTTCTTCGTTTAATGCTGATTTTGACGGTGACCAGATGGCAGTGCACGTGCCGCTTATGCCTGAGGCCCAGGTTGAAGCCAGGGTTTTAATGCTGGCTTCTAATAACCTGATATCAGCAGCTTCCGGACGGCCAACAGTTACGCCTACTCAGGACATGGTTTTAGGCACTTATTACATGACAGTTGATAATGAAAACGCGCTTCAGGGCCGCGACAAAATTTTTGCCAATGATTGGGAAGCCATGGTGGCTAATGACTTAGAAGAGCTTCACCTTCAGGCAAAGATTAAAGTGCGCCGCAATGGTGAGATCATCGAAACGACAGTCGGCAGGATTAAATTTAATTTTACCTTGAACAGCGTCTTGAAGAAACGCGGTATTACGGAAGAATACGAATACATTAACCGTGTTGTTGATAAGAAGGGCCTAGAAAAAGTTATTACTGGCTGTTATCAGTGCTACGGCAGCGCTGTTACGGCTCAGATTGCAGACGAAATTAAACGCCTTGGCTTTAAATACGCGACCCTGGCCGGGGTTTCAATTGCCATTGAAGATCTGGTTGTGCCGGAAAAGAAAAAAGCAATTGTGGCCAAAGCCTCAAAAGAGGTTGCGGAATTAGAGAGAAATTTCCGCAGCGGCCATCTATCGGAAAAAGAAAAATTCATTCGTTCGCTTGATATTTGGGGAGCAGTTACAGAAGAAGTGACAGAAAACATGCTGGCTGCTTTTGATAAATTAAATTCTGTTTACATGATGGCTTTCTCCGGCGCCCGCGGCAACGTGCAGCAGGTCAGGCAGCTGTCCGGCATCCGGGGCCTGATGGCAGATCCGTCAGGAAACATTATTGATATTCCAATTAAGACAAACTTTAAAGAAGGCTTAAGCGTAACAGAATATTTTATCTCTTCATACGGCGCGCGCAAAGGTCTAGTTGATACAGCCCTGCGCACAGCTGATTCTGGTTATTTAACCCGCCGGTTAGTTGATGTGTCCCAGGATGTAATGATCACAGAAGAAGACTGCGGCACCAAAGAAGGCGTAGAGATCATGACCATTAGGGAAGGTTATGAAGAGTTAATTCCTTTATGGCAAAGGCTGACTTACCGCACCCCTGTTAAGAATATTGTTGATCCGTTAAGTAATAGGGTTTTAGCCAAGGCTGGTCAGGTTGTTGACCCGGAAACAGCTAAGCTGGCTTATGAAGCGGGCATAGAGAAAGTTGAAGTCCGATCAGTTTTGACCTGTAGCACGAAAAAAGGCCTGTGTCGAAAATGCTATGGCTTGGACCTTTCCAGCATGAAGTCTGTTAACATTGGTGAGGCAGTCGGCACAATTGCTGCCCAGTCAATTGGCGAACCAGGCACGCAGCTAACTATGAGAACATTCCATATTGGTGGTGTTGCCTTACACAAGGGCGCCAGGGCTTTGGTCAAGACCAAACATGGCGGAGCCATAAACTTTGCTGAGGGCATTGAGATCAGGAATGTGCCTGATGAAAGCGGCACCAAGCAAAAAATGGTTGCGCGCAGCACTACATTATATGTAAAGATCAAGAATAAAAAAGAAGAATATCCTTTGCCGGTTGGTTCAGTGCTTAAGGTTAAAGACGGGCAAAAGGTTGGCGCAGGTGAAATTATTGCTGAGTATGACGCTACTTATGAGTATGTAATTACCAGCGCAGCCGGCCGGGTCATTTATTTTGACCTTGAAACCAGCCGCAGGAAGCATGAAACTATTGCCAAAAAAGACGGCGAGATATACGTTTATAACCCAAAGGTTACCAAAGAATATGAAATCCCCCAAAAGGCGCAAAATTTTGTTAAGTTCGGCGACAAAGTTAAAGTTGGCGACGAAATTGCGGCTGGGGTAATATGTAAAGTCTCCGGTGCAGTTATTGAAGCAAAGAAAAGCAGCATAGTTATTGCTCCTGGGGAAAATTATTTAGTGGTGGCTGGCTCAAGGATGCTGGCAGGTGATGGAGATAAGGTTGAAAGTTATGATGTGTTAACCAAGGTTGAGTCTATTCGCCGCGACCCGAGTAAAACACGCGATATTATCCAGGGTTTGCCAAAAGTTGAAGAGTTATTCGAAGGCCGCCGGCCTAAAAACGCAGCTATTCTGGCTGAGGTTGACGGGACAATTGAAATTAAAGAAGGCGAAGGCGTGCGCTCTGTTACTGTTGTAGGAGAAAAAGGTGAGCGAAAAGAATATCTGGTGCCTTATGAAACGCGATTGCGGGTTATTTCCCGCGATAAGGTTCATAAGGGGATGCAGATAACAGAAGGAACGGTTAACCCCCATGATGTATTGCGGATCATGGGCGTTACTGCGGTGCAGGCATTTTTGGTTGATGAAGTTTTAAAAATTTACCGCGGACAGGGGGTTACTATTTCTGATAAACATGTTGAGGTTATTGTCAGACAAATGACTAAAAAAGTCCGCATAGTTGGGCCTGGCGATACTACTTTATTGCCTGGGGAATTGATCGAGAAGAACAGGCTTGATGGGCTGAATGCCAAGATTAAAGGGGAAAAGGCTACTGCCACAGAAGTTTTGCTGGGTATTACCAAAGCCTCTCTTGCAACCGAAAGTTTTATCTCGGCGGCCTCGTTCCAAGAAACAGCCAGGGTATTAACTGATGCTGCTGTGAGCGGCAAAGTTGACGAGATGTATGGCTTAAAAGAAAATGTAATTATTGGTAAGTTAATCCCAGCAGGTACAGGATTTACTGATTATCGCTTCCTGGAGCTGGTCCCGACCATGGGATTAATGGGGCAGCTTAAGGCGGCAACTAATGCTGAAAAGGGAGAGAATGTTTAATGCCGACAATTAACCAGTTAATTAAGAAGAAAAGGAAAAAGAAAAAGTTCAAGAGCAAAGCCCCGGCCCTAAAAGGCAATCCATTGCGCCGCGGTGTTTGTTCCAGGGTATATACAACTACACCCAAAAAACCAAATTCAGCTTTGCGTAAAGTTGCCAGGGTAAGATTAACGACTGGAATAGAGGTCTCTGCCTATATTCCCGGCGTTGGGCACAATCTGCAGGAGCACTCAGTTGTGCTGGTGCGCGGCGGACGTGTGAAAGACCTGCCGGGCGTGCGCTACCATATTGTGCGCGGCAGCCTTGATACTGCAGGGGTAGAAGGCCGGTCTCAGAGCCGGTCAAAATATGGTTCAAAGAAAGTGAAAGCAAAAGGAGGAGCTGCCAGTGCCTAGACGCGGAAGAGTTCCAAAAAGAGACATTCCTCCTGATTCAATTTACGGCAGTGTGCTGCTGCAAAAGTTTATTAATAAGCTGATGATTAAGGGTAAAAAGAATTTATCGGAAAATATTGTTTACGGAGCCTTTGAAGAAATCAAAAAAATTACCAAGAAAGATCCTCTGGAAGTTTTTGAAAAGGCAATTGCTAATATAACTCCTCAGCTGGAAGTTAAGGCCCGCCGAGTTGGCGGTGCGACCTATCAGGTTCCCGTAGAGGTGCCTAAGATGAGGGGGCAATCTTTAGCAATCCAGTGGATTCGCCAGGTTTGCCGCGATAAAAAGGGCAAGTCAATGGTTGAGAACTTGAGCGCCGAATTGATTGATGCCAGCAACGGGGCTGGTTTAGCGATGAAATTAAAAGAGGATGTTCATAAAACGGCAGATGCCAACAAGGCTTTTGCCCACTTTAGATGGTAAATAATTATGCCTAGGGAATACGCATTAGATAAATATCGTAATATGGGTTTTGCCGCTCACATTGATGCTGGTAAAACAACAACAACCGAAAGGGTGCTGTTTTACAGCGGCCGTTTGCACAAGATTGGCGAGGTCCATGATGGTAATGCGACAATGGACTGGATGGAACAGGAAAAAGAACGCGGCATCACCATTACATCAGCCGCAACAACGACTTTTTGGCGAGACCACCGTATTAATATTATTGATACGCCTGGACACGTTGATTTTACTGTGGAAGTAGAAAGGTCGCTACGCGTGCTTGACGGCGTTGTCATTATCTTTTGCGCAGTTGGCGGGGTCCAGCCGCAGTCGGAAACAGTTTGGCGACAGGCAACCCGTTACGCAGTTCCCAGAGTTGCTTTTATTAATAAAATGGACAGGGTAGGCGCAGATTTTTATCGCGTGGCTGCCCAGATTAAAGAAAGGCTTTTAGCCCAGCCAGTTTTACTGCAGCTGCCAATTGGGGTAGAAGACACCTTTAGAGGGATGGTTGATTTGGTGGAAATGGACGCTATCATTTATGAAGATGAATTAGGCTTGACCTTAAAACGTACAGCTATTCCAGATGATCTGAAGGCCAAGGCGGAGGAATACAGGGCCAAACTGGTTGAGGCTGCGGCTGAGGCAGATGATAAGCTATTGGAAAAATATCTGGCTGGCCAGGAATTAACTAAAGAGGAACTTAAAGCCGGGCTTAGAAAAGCTGTTATTGGGGCTAAGATTATCCCAGTTGTTTGCGGCTCTTCTTTTAAAAACCGCGGGGTCCAGCCCATGCTTGATGTTATTATTGATTACTTGCCGTCGCCGGTTGAGAAGCAAAAAGTTACAGGGCTTAATCCAAAAACCGGGCAAGAAGAAGACCGGGCAACAAATGACGATGAGCCATTTTCCGCTTTAGCTTTTAAGATTATGTCAGATCCTTATGTTGGCCGCTTGACTTTCTTTAGGGTCTATTCTGGGGTTCTTACAGCGGGCTCATATATTTATAATTCAGTCAAAGAAAAAAGGGAAAGGATTGGCCGGATTCTACAGATGCATGCTAACAAGAGGGAAGAAATCAGCGAGATCAGGGCAGGCGACATTGCGGCTGCTGTGGGACTAAAAAATACGTCAACAGGGGACACTCTTTGCAATGAAGATAAGGCAATTATTTTAGAATCAATCCAGTTCCCTGAACCAGTAATTTTTGTGGCAATTGAGCCTAAGACCAAGGCTGACCAGGAAAAGCTTGGTTTGGCTTTAAGCAAGTTGTCTGAGGAAGACCCGACTTTTAGGGTTAAAGGTGATCCAGAAACCGGTCAAACCATTATATCCGGTATGGGTGAGCTGCATTTGGAAATTATTGTTGACCGCCTGCTGCGAGAGTTTAAAGTGGAAGCTAATGTAGGTAAACCTCAGGTTGCTTACAAAGAAACAATTCGCGGCACTGCAGAGGTTGAGTCAAAGTTTATCAGACAGACTGGCGGCCGCGGCCAATACGGTCACGTTCTCTTAAAGCTGGAGCCGCTTGAAGCGGGCAAGGGGTTTGAGTTTGTTAATAAAGTTGTTGGTGGAGCAATTCCCAGAGAATACATTCCGGCAGTTGAATCAGGTGTCAAAGAAGCCATGAATACTGGTGTATTGGCGGGTTATCCAGTTCTGGATGTTCGTGTTACTTTGTTTGATGGTTCCTACCATGATGTTGACTCTTCAGAAATTGCTTTTAAGATTGCTGGTTCAATGGCGTTTAAAGACGGGATTATGAAAAGTAAACCGGTCTTGCTTGAGCCGGTCATGAAAGTGGAAACAGTTGTGCCTGAGGAATACATGGGTGATGTTATAGGCGATCTTAACAGCCGCCGCGGCAGGATTGAAGGCATGGAATCACATATTGGCTTGCAGACAATTAAGGCAAAGGTTCCTTTGTCAACTATGTTTGGTTATGCCACTGGTTTGCGCTCACTGACTCAGGGGCGCGGGACCTACAGCATGGAATTTTGTGAGTATGATGAAGTGCCAAGAAATATTTCTGAGGAATTAGTGAGTAAATCAAAAGGTGAAGTATCTGCCAAGAGCGAAAAGGGGAAAAAATAGATGGCAAGGCAAAAGATCAGGATTAAATTAAAAGGTTATGATTACCGTGTGCTGGATCTGTCAGCAGAAAAAATTGTTGACACAGCCAAGCGCGCCGGGGCTTATGTTTCCGGCCCAGTGCCCCTGCCGACTGAAAAGCAAATTTATTGTGTGCTGCGTTCCCCGCATGTCGACAAAAAGTCAAGAGAACATTTTGAAATGCGCACTCATAAGAGGTTGATTGACATTTTGGACCCGCCGCCGCAAACAGTTGATGCTTTGATGCAGCTTGATTTGCCGGCAGGCGTAGATATTGAAATAAAGATGGGGTAAGACCAGATGAATAGTATGTTAGGCAAAAAATTAGGCATGACTCAGATTTATAGCGAAGCGGGCGACATGGTGCCTGTGACTGTTGTTGAAACAGGGCCTTGTATAGTAACTGCAATTAGGACTGTTGAAAAAAACGGTTACAACGCAGTTCAACTTGGTTTTGGCCGGGCGAAAAAACTCAGCAAACCGGTCAAAGGACATTTAAAAGAGATAAATGCAAGATATTTGCGTGAGGTAAGGGTTGATAAGGTTGACGAGTTTAAGGTTGGCCAGGAAATAAAGGTTGAAATATTTAATCCTGGCGATGTTGTTACTGTTCAAGGTACATCTATTGGTAAAGGTTTTGCTGGAACAGTAAAACGCTACCATTATTCACGCGGTCCAATGTCGCACGGTTCAAAGAACCACCGCCTTGTTGGTTCAATTGGCGCGGGCACAACTCCTGGCCGTGTTTTTAAGGGCAAGGGTATGGCCGGCCGGATGGGTGCAGTTACCACGACGGTTAAGAGCGTAAAGGTTATTAAAGTAGATGGCGCTAAAAACTTATTGCTGCTTAAAGGAACAGTGCCTGGCAAGAAAGGCAATTTAATTATAATTAATCGCACCAGCGCAGCTCTTCCTCAAAAAGAGGCAAAAGCAAAAGCTCCTGAGGCCGGAGGCAAGAAATGACAAAGTTAGCATTATATGATATTGCAGGCAAAAGCCTGGGTGAGGTATCTGCGCCTGAAGACATTTTCGGGCATGAGATTAATGAGGCAGTTGTTCATTCAGCTTTAGTTTGGTATTTGGCTGCCAAAAGACGTGGAACCCATTCTACTTTAACCAAGGCAGAAGTGAGCGGCGGAGGCAAAAAACCATGGAAACAAAAAGGTACTGGCCGGGCCAGGGCTGGCAGCATTCGTTCTCCGTTGTGGCGCAAGGGCGGAGTGATTTTTGGTCCAAAGCCAAGGAGCTATAATTATAATTTGCCGCAAAAAATCAGAAAGAAAGCATTAAAAGTTGCTTTGTCAGATAAGGTGTCCCAAGGAAAGCTAATAATAGTTGATGACCTTAAACTGGCTGAGCAAAAAACAAAATTAGCAGCCCAGGCTTTAGCAGGCCTGAAACTCAAGGGTAAAATTGTGGTTGTTTTAGATGATAAGAATGAAATTTTTATGAAGTCTGCACGAAACATCAGGGGAGTTAACCCTGTTTATGTTAATAATTTAAATATTTTTGATGTTTTGTATGCTGAAGCTGTTGTTATTGAAAAAGCGGTCATTAATCGTCTGAAGGAGAGATTAGCCTAATGCATCCTGAACAAATTATTTTAGAGCCAATTATTTCGGAAAAGGCGGTAGGAGAGAGGGCTTTGTCCAAGTATGTTTTTAGGGTCCATCCGCGAGCAACCAAAATTGCTGTGGCCCAGGCTGTGCGGCAATTATTTAAAGTCAGGGTCAAGGCAGTAAACACTGTTAATGTTAAACCAAAGCGCCGCATCATGGGTCGTTCAATTGGCCGTACTGCCAACGCAAAAAAGGCTTATGTTACCCTTGAAGCGGGGCAAAAAATAGAGGAGCTGGAATTGTAAAATGGGCTTGAAAAAGAAAAATCCATTAACACCAGGACAAAGATTTCAGATCGCGGATGATTTTGAGGATGTTACTAAAAGCGAGCCTGAAAAATCGCTGCTGGTAAAATTGCAGAAGAAAAGCGGCCGTGATTGGCGCGGGCGCATTTCTGCGCGCCACAGAGGCGGCGGCGCTAAGCGTAAATATCGTTTGATTGATTTTAAGCGTGACAAGGAAATGGCAGCCAAGGTAGTGGGGATTGAATATGATCCTAACCGCAATGCGCGTATTGCTTTGTTGGAATATGCTGACGGTGAAAGAAGATATATTATTGCGCCAATTGGTTTAACTGATGGCGACCAGGTAGAAACTGGTCCTGATGTTGATATCAGGCCGGGTAATGCCCTGCCGCTCAACTCCATTCCAATTGGTACAGTAATTCATAATATTGAGATGATGCCAGGGGCAGGAGCCAAGCTAGCCCGTTCAGCCGGCTCTGGGGTTATGTTAATGGCTAAGGATCGCGGCTATGCTATTATTAAATTGCCCTCAGGCGAGCAGCGCATGGTTCATTTGTCTTGTCGAGCGACTATTGGCCAGGTAGGCAACCTTGACGCTAAGAATGTGGTCCTAGGTAAAGCTGGCCGCAAGCGTCACTTGGGCTGGCGTCCTCATGTTCGCGGTGTGGTTATGAATCCCTGTGATCATCCGCATGGCGGTGGCGAAGGTAAATCACCAATTGGCAGAAAGCATCCTGTTACGCCTTGGGGTAAGCCTACGCGAGGCAAGAAAACTCGTCATCCAAAATGCGCCAGTAATGATTTAATAATTTCGAGGAGGAAATAGTTCATGGGTCGTTCAAGAAATAAAGGGCCTCATATTGATGAGAAATTATTAAAAAAAGTGCAGAAAGCGCAGATGTCTGGTGATAAAAAGATCATCAAGACATGGGCGCGCAGTTCAACCATAGTGCCTGATATGATTGGCTTAACCTTTGCAGTACACAATGGTAAACGGCATATACCGATTTATATTACAGAAAATATGATCGGCCATAAATTAGGTGAATTTGCTCATACACGAACTTTTAAAGGGCATAGCGCTCCAACCGCTAAGACAACGGTGACAGCAGGATGAGGGTAATAGCAAGATCAAAATGGATAAAAATCTCTCCGCGCAAGCTGGGCCTTGTGGCAAAGCTTGTGCGCGGTAAATTAGTGGCTGAAGCTTTGCGCCTGCTGCAGTTTTTGCCTAACAAGGGCGCCCGGATTATGGAAAAGGTAATAAAATCTGCGGCAGCTAATGCCAAAAACAACTATAAAATGAAGGAAGAAGGCTTGGTAGTATCTGAGGCATTCGCCAATAAGGCCGTTACAATGCGTCGCTGGCAGCCCCGGGCCCGCGGCCGGATATTCCCGATAAATAAAAGGACCAGTCACGTGACAGTTTATGTTACTTCTAAACAGGACACAGTCAGTAAGGAGGAAAGTTAATGGGCCAGAAAGTACATCCCAAGGGCCTGCGGCTAGGCATAATTGAAGATTGGGACAGCTTTTGGTACGCCAGTGATCAGGAATACGGGAAAATGCTGGCTGAAGATCTTAAGCTGAGAGGGTTTTTAAAGAGCCATCTTTTTAAGGCTGGTATTTCCAGAATTAAGATTGGCCGCAAAGCTAATCAAATAGAAGTTGATATTTCTACGGCAAAACCTGGCTTGATTATTGGTAAAGGCGGCAAAGAAGTTGCTGCTATTCGTGAGCGCCTGGTTAAAATGACCGGTAAACAAATACAATTAAATGTGCATGAGCAGGCTAAACCAGAGGCTTGCGCCATATTGGTGGCAGAAAGTATTGCTAACCAGCTTGAACGCCGGATTTCTTATCGCCGCGCCATGAGGCAATCAGTGGCCAAGGCTCTGAGAGCTGGGGGTAAGGGAGTTAAGGTTTGGTGTGCCGGACGTTTGGGCGGTTCAGAAATTGCCAGAAAAGAATGGTACCGGGTAGGCAGCGTGCCTTTGCATACCCTGAGGGCTAAAATAGATTATGGTTTTACTGAGGCAATGACAATGTACGGTAAAATCGGCGTTAAGGTTTGGATTTATAAGGGTGAAGTGCTGGGTGATAAACAGCCGGCTCAGGCGACTAAGAAAGACGCCGCTGCTCCAACAGAAGGAGAAGTGAAGAAATAATGGGTATTTTTCCAGCTAAAACAAAATTCAGAAAACACCAGCGCAGAAGGCTGCGCGGTAAGGCCTCAGCCGGGGCAGTGCTTATTTTTGGTGAGTTTGGCCTGCAGGCAATGGAATGTGATTATTTAACAACCAACCAGATTGAGGCGGCCAGAAAGGCATTGACCCACCATTTAAAACGCGGTGGTAAGGTGTGGGTCAGGGCTTTTGCTGATAAAATAAGAACAGCCAGGGCAGCTGAAACAAGAATGGGCGGCGGCAAGGGTGCGCCGGTTGGGTATGTTGCGCCGGTCAAGCGCGGGCATATTATTTTTGAGATTTCCGGCATTGCGCGCGCTGCCGCCAAAGAAGCCATGCGCCTGGCAGCCCATAAATTACCGATCGAAACTAGATTTTTGGAGAAGGTGTGATGAAAGCAGCTGAATTAAGAGAACTAAATATTGAAGATTTACAAAAGAAAGCTGAAGAATCAAGGCGCGAATTAATGCTGGCTCGCCTGGCCAAGGCAAACCAGCAATTAAAAAACCCTTTAAAACTCAGGGTTTTGCGCCGTAATATTGCAAGGATATTAACGATAATCCAGGAGAAGGGGGCACAATAAATTGGAAGAAGCAAAGAGGGGAAATCGAAAGCTTAGAACCGGGGTCGTAGTCAGCGATAAGATGGATAAAACGGTTGTGGTTCAGGTGGAACGAAAACAGCGCCACCCCTTATACCAGAAGGTTATTAGATTGACTAACAAGCTTAAGGCGCACGATGAAAAGAACGAATGTGCTGTTGGTGATCTGGTTGAAATAATGGAGACCAGGCCGCTGTCCCGCGATAAAAGATGGCGGGTTATAAAGGTTTTAGGTAAAGGCAAAGTAAGGCTGCAGGAATTGCCTAAGAAAAAGGTCAAAGAGGAAGCAGTTTCAGCGGCGCCTGCTTCAGTTCAGGAGGAAAACAATTGATTCAGGTACAGACTAAATTACAAGTGGCAGATAACAGCGGTGCGCGCACAGTAATGTGCATCCGTGTGCTTGGCGGCTCAAACAGGCGTTATGCTGGGATTGGCGATATTATTGTCGGGGTTGTTAAAGATGCTATCCCCGGCCAGACAGTTAAAAAAAGCGAAGTTGTTCACTGTGTTATTGTGCGGACAAAAAAGCCGATCCGCCGGCCTGATGGTTCATATGTGGCTTTTGACGACAATGCAGTGGCTATTATTACCAAAGAAAAACTGCCCCGCGGCACCCGTGTTTTTGGCCCGGTAGCCAGGGAATTGCGCGACAAGGATTTTATGAAGATTATTTCTTTAGCGCCAGAGGTTGTATAAATGAGAAACAGAAAGATTAAAATAAAAAAAGGCGATACAGTTCTGCTTCTTGCCGGCAAAGATAAGGGCAAGAAGGGGAAGGTGTTGGAAGTTTTGACTGACAAGGTTGCCGCAATTGTTGAAAGAATGAATGTGGCAAAAAGGCACCAACGGCCCAGCCAAAACTTTCCAGGCGGTATTATTGATAAGGCCCTGCCAATTCCTGTTTCAAAATTAATGCTGGTTTGCCCGCGCTGCGGCGAGCCGGCCAGGGTTAGCAGTAAAGAAGTGGAAGGCAAAAGACTGCGCGGCTGTGTACGCTGCGGTGAAGTTGTTGATAAGGTGTAATTATGAGTGAATTAAGAGAAAAATATTATAAAGAAATCTTACCGGCCCTGCAAAAAATGAGGGGGCACAAAAATCCTATGCGTGTTCCCCGTTTGGTGAAAATTGTGATTAATCGTGGGGTGGGTGAAACCAGGGAAAACATTAAGGCCATTGATGTTTCGGCCAAGGAATTGGCAGATATTGTGGGCCAGCAGCCGCTGGTCATTAAGGCGAAAAAGGCTATTGCTAACTTTAAGTTAAGGGGCGGCCTGCCGATTGGGCTCAAGGCTACCCTGCGCGGGGAGCGGATGTACGATTTTATGAATAAGCTGGTCAATGTTTGTTTGCCTAAGATCAGGGACTTTAAAGGTGTCAGTCCCAAGTCATTTGATGGTCGCGGCAATTATTCTTTGGGTATTAAGGAGCAATTAATTTTTCCTGAGGTTGATTATGAAAAAGTTGACCGTGTCCGCGGCATGGACATTACTTTTGTTACTTCAGCTCCTGATGACGCTGAAGCCAGAGAACTTTTAGAGGCGCTTGGCATGCCTTTCCAGAAAAAGGGAGCTAACTAATGGCAAAAAAAGCATGGTTGGAAAGATTAAAGAAAGAACCAAAATTTTCAACGCGACGGGTGAACCGCTGCCATCTTTGCGGCCGTTCCCGCGCTTTTATCAAAAAATTTGGTGTTTGCCGAATTTGTTTTAGGAAATTAGCCCACACTGGCCAGCTGCCTGGTGTAACTAAGTCGAGCTGGTAATTAAGGGGAGGAAAAAATGACAGATCCGATAGCAGATATGTTATCAAGAATAAAAAATGCTTTGAATGCGCGGCTTGAAAGTGTTGATATTCCGCATTCTAAAGTAAAAGAAGCCATCGGCAAAATTTTACTTGAAGATGGTTATGTCGCTAAATTGGATGTCTTAAAACGCATGGAGAAAAAATTTATCAGATTAATCCTCAAATATACTTCTGATAAAGACGGTGTAATTGTTGGTTTGAGGCGGGTCAGTAGACCAGGCAGGCGTATTTACGCGGATGCCAGGTCTCTACCAAAGGTTCAGGCCGGCTTTGGCACGGCTATAATCTCTACCTCACGCGGGATCATGACTGATGAGTCTGCCCGCAATCAAAAAGTGGGGGGAGAAGTGCTCTGTTATATTTGGTGATATAAAATGGGAAGAATAGGCAAAAGATTACTAGAGATACCAAAAGGCGTGGAAGTTAAGGTTGTTGACGGGACAATCCAGGTCAAAGGGTCTAAGGGCAGCCTGATCCAGCAGTATAAGCAATTGGTGAAAATAGAAGTGGCTGACGGCAAAGTAAAGATGGCTTGCCAGTCAAAAGACCCAAAAATTCTGGCTTTGCAAGGGCTATACAACAGCCTGGTCAATAACATGATTATTGGTGTTACCCAGGGTTTTGAAAAGAGACTAGAAATGGTTGGGGTTGGTTACCGCGCAGCCAAGCAGGGCAAGGGCCTGCAGATTTCTATTGGTTTCTCGCATCCTGTTATCGTTGATGCGCCTGATGGTATTGAACTTTCAGTGGAAGGGACGAATAAGATCATAGTTAAAGGTGTTGATAAGCAGTTAGTTGGCGCAGTGGCAGCTGATATTAAAGCAATCAGAAAGGTTGAACCTTATAAAGGTAAAGGCATCCGATATGCAGGCGAGCGAGTAAGGAAGAAAGCTGGTAAGGCTGCTAAAGTTGCAGGAGGAGCTGCGTAATTATGGCTAAGAGGATAAAAAGAAAAAAGAAAATTTTTGGCACTGCAGAAAGACCTCGTTTATCAGTTTTTCGCAGCGCGAAACATATTCACGCCCAGATAATTGATGATGTTGCAGGCAAGACATTGGTGGCTGCTTCAAGCTTGGCACAAAAGGCCAGCGGTAATGTTGCTTCAGCCAAAAAAGTTGGCAAAGAGATTGCTGAAAAGGCAATTACCAAGAAAATAAAAAAAGTTGTGTTTGATCGTGGCCGGTTTCAGTTCCATGGCCGCCTTAAGGCCTTGGCTGACGCTGCCCGTGAAGGAGGGTTGCTCTTTTGAACCAGAAAGATGCTGAATTTAATATGGAAGACCAGGAAAAGAAACCAGAGCTAAAAGAAAAGGTTGTCCAAATCCGCCGGGTAACTAAGGTTGTTAAAGGCGGTAAAAAAATGGGCTTTCGCGCAGTCGTAGTTGTTGGTGACATGCTTTCATCTGTTGGTTTGGGGATTGGCAAGGCCGCAGAAGTTGCATCGGCTATTCGCAAAGGTGTAGAGGCTGCCAAAAAGAACCAGCTGGAAATTGCCCAGGTTCAAGGGACCTTGCCGCATGATGTGGTTGGCAAATTTGGAGCCAGCCATGTAGTTTTAAGACCGGCTCCTGCTGGAACCGGTGTTATTGCCGGCGGCGCAGTTCGTACCATCTTAGAATTAGCCGGGATGAAGAATGTTGTGGCTAAGTCAATTGGCTCAAATAATGCCATTAATGTGGCGCGCGCCACGCTAAACGGCCTGACCGCGCTTAAAAGCCGTGAAGAAGTCTTAGCTCTCAGGGGTAAGGAGATAAAAGTATAAAATGCTGCAGCTTAATAATTTAAAGCCCAAGAAGGGTTCAAAAAAGAGCAAAACCAGGGTAGGCCGGGGCACCAGCTCTGGGACTGGAAAAACTTGTGGTCGCGGCCACAAAGGCCAAAAGAGCCGCAGCGGAGGCACTAAAGGACGCCGTTTTGAGGGTGGACAAACACCTCTTTACCGCCGCTTGCCCAAGCGTGGTTTCAGCAACCAGCCGTTTGCAACGAGATATACTGTTTTAAATGTTTCTGATTTAAGCAAGCTTGACGGAGAAGTCACTAAGGAAAGCCTGGGCATCAGGGGACTCTTAAAGATTTTAGGCGACGGCGAAATTAAAAAAGCTTTAACTGTTAAGGCTG
>JAHIUL010000142.1 GCA_018817195.1 Candidatus Margulisiibacteriota bacterium | reverse complement strand
TTGAGCCGCCGCAACGGTTTATCACCAAACCTTCAATAGTAACGCGGTCGGTGCTTGCGGTCGCGCTAAAAACACTGTAAGTGCCGTTTGCCCTCACTTCCACTGTTGGCCCAAGAGAGTTGTTCCCTTCTATCGTTTGAGTTGACCCGCGAATCGAAACATCACTGTCCTGAAATATAAGTTCTGAATTAGTAATTATCCTAAACCATGTGTCTGATGCGGCTTCCTCGGTCACCAGCCCAGGAGATGTTTCTCCTGTTGAATAGCCAACTGCCTCAAGCGTTATTTCAAAAACAATTTCATCCCCAGCTGACGCATCGGCCATTGCCTGGCGCAAAGATCCCGGGCCGGAATCAGCACAATTTGTAACAGTTTGGGTATCGGCAAAGCCAATAGTAGAAAGGCATACAAGCAGAAAACAAAAAGTTATCGCAGCTCTTTTCATCGGGTTAATCGTATCACTTTCAAACAACCTGTCAAGCAAAACTTTTTCTTATCACAAATAAATGCTATAATAAAACTTCATGCCTGTACAATTTTTTGATATTACACGACAGAACAAAGAAGTCCGCGCAGAGATAGATAAGACTATTTCCGAGGTTGTGACCTCAGGCAGGTTTATCCTGGGCGGTAAAGTTGAGGCTTTTGAAAAACAGCTGGCTGCCTACTGCGGCGCCAAACACAGCGTCGGCGTTGCCTCAGGAACTGACGCGATTCATCTGGCCCTGCTTGCCTGCGGTATTAAGCCGGGCGATGAAGTGATAACCTCGCCCTTTACTTTTATGGCCACAGCAGAAACAATTGTTTATTGCGGAGCCAAGCCGGTTTTTGTAGACATTGATCCTCAAACATTTAACCTTGATGTTTCAAAAATTGAAGAAAAATTAAGCGGTAAAACCAAGGCTATTCTGCCGGTCCACCTCTACGGACTATCCTGCGAAATGGACAAAATAATGGCCCTTGCCAAAAAGCATAATTTAAAGGTGATTGAAGACTGCGCCCAGGCTATGGGAGCAAAATACCAGGACAAATACGTTGGTAATTGGGGCGATGCAGGCGGATTTTCTTTCTTTCCGACCACGAACCTGGGTTGTTTTGGCGATGGCGGAGCAATTACAACCAATAGTCAAGCAACAGCCGAAGAGATTAAGGTCCTGCGCAACCACGGCAGCCGCAAAACCTATCATTACGACATTATTGGATACAATAGCAGGCTCGATGCTCTTCAAGCCGCGATTTTAAGCGTTAAATTGCCTAAAATTGAAGAATACCTTGATAAACGAACCCAAAATGCCTCTATCTACTTTACATTATTAAAAGACAGCTCTGAAATCTCGCTGCCATATACGCCTGCACAGGCCAGGCATACCTACAATCAATTTACCATTAGGTTAAAGAAACGCAATGAGCTTTTTGGCTTTTTAAAAGAAAAAAATATAGGGTCTATGGTTTATTACCCTCTTGCCCTGCACCTGCAAAAAGCCCTTGAGCCTCTTGGATATAAAAAAGGAGACTTTCCTGCAACTGAAGCAGCTCAGGCGGAAGTCCTTTCTCTTCCGATCTATCCTGAACTAACCCCCCAAGAGATCGAAGAAGTTGCCAGCACTATTAAAGAGTTTTTTAAGAAATGAAAAAGGGCCGCGGTTTAAAATTTGGCATAATCGGTTTAGGTAAAATGGGCAATTTCCATGCTAAAAAGCTTATGGAAATTCCCGGAGCAAAACCCTATGCTGTTTTTGATGTTCGCGAAGAACAACTCAATAAAGCTGCACAAGAATACGGGGCAAAAACATTTACCAATTATAACGACTTGCTCAAAGAAGTTGACGCAGTAATTGTCACTGCTCCGACGGAAAAACACTTTGAAATTGCTTCCGCCACCCTTGCTGCCGGCAAGCCAACCTTGGTTGAAAAACCATTAGCCAAAACATCAGCAGATGCTGAAAAACTAGTTGCCCTGGCAAAAGAAAAGAATACAATTTTATCAGCCGGCCACATTGAAAGGTTTAACCCTGCTTTTCAAGGGATTTTAAAATTGATCAGGAAAGAGCGGGTGCTTGGGATTGACATTAAACGCACTAGCCCCTTTCCAGAAAGAATAACTGATGCCAATGTGGTCCAGGACATGATGATTCATGATTTGGATATAGCACTAAACCTGCTTCCCTTAGATGAAATCGAATCGCTTACTGCTAAAGGCAAGAAGGTTAAAAGCAAAGTGTTTGATATCGCAATAGCCAAACTATATTTTAAGTCCGGCATTATAACAAAAATTGAGGCTAACCGTGTCTCAGATTCAACCCAAAGAAAGATCGTTGTTTCAACAGAAAAAGGGGTCGTTGAGGCTGACTTGCTAAAAAAGACCATCATTGTGCGGGATTTTCAACACCCAAGCCCAAGCGTACATCATATTAAGGTCTATGACCAGCTAGAGGCTGAGTTAACTGATTTTGTTAAAGCCATAAAAAACAATCTTTCCCCAACAGTTACTGGCGAAGACGGGCTTGCCGCGGTAAAACTAGCTGAGGAGGTAGAAAAAGCATGTTCTTAACAATTATTTCCTTTCTTTTTGTGTTTACAATAATAACCCTGGCTCATGAGTTTGGCCACCTTTATTTCTCAAAAAAGGCCGGCATTCGTGTGCATGAGTTTGGCCTTGGGTTTGGCCCAACGCTATTCTCTATGAAGAGAAATAATACTACATATAAAATCAATGCCTTGCCTATTCTTGGCTACGTCAAAATTGCCGGGATAGACACGGAAGATCCAGAAGAAAAAACCACCCCTGAAGCTGAAAAATACTATAACAAGAGCACTGGCGCCAAGTTTATGTCAATTGTTGCAGGAGCCATGATGAATATTATCCTGGGATTCCTGGTTTACACCTTAATCTTTACCTTTATGGGCGTTCCCAGCGGCATATCAAATGAAATCTCTGCTGTTTCCCCAGGCTCAGAAGCTGCCAATGTTGGATTAAAACCTGGGGACAAATTAATTTCTCTCGAC
>JAHIUL010000141.1 GCA_018817195.1 Candidatus Margulisiibacteriota bacterium | reverse complement strand
TGGAAAATGTTTTAATAAAGCCGGATGAGATGTCTTTAAATATTAATTCATTTGAGCTGCGTACTCCTTTGATTGGGATACCAAATGCTTACAATGTTGCCGCAGCCTATCAGTGTGGTTTAAGCTTGGGCATTGATCAGCGGACAATTAAAAAGGGGCTTGAGGCGTTAAAAAATGTGCCTGGTCGTTTTGAGTCAATTGATTGCGGCCAGCCATTTTCTGTAATTGTTGACTTTGCCCATTCGCCGGATAGTTTGCAGAAGCTAATTGAAACTTATCGACCATTAACTGAAGGGGAAATAATTTTAGTCTTTGGTTGTCCAGGTGATCGCGATAAAGAGAAGCGGCCGATTATGGGCAAGATTGCGGTGGAGTTAGCAGACAAGGTGATTGTGACAACGGATGATCCGCATGGTGAAGATGCGGAGAAGATTGTCAAGGATATTGTCTCCAGTCTCCCGTCGCCAGTCACCAGTCTACTTGACCGGAAAAAGGCGATTGAGAAGGCATTGAAGATGGCCAAAAAAGGGGACACGGTTTTAATTGCAGGTAGGGGACACGAGAAGTTTCAGGATGTAAATGGTAAGAAGGTTGCTTTGGATGATAGGGAAGTGGTGCGTCGCATTTTAACCTCATAACTTAGCCCCTCGACTACGCCTCATTTCATTCGGCTCCGCTCGGGGCAAGCCTTTTTTCGCATAGTATTAGCTAAAAAGCTGCTTGCACCGAGCGAGGTCCCGAGCTTGTCGACGTTCTATTCAAATCATGAGAGCCTTTTCAATTCTTGAGGAAGCAGTTTCTCGAAAACAGAGGAAATTGACGAAAAGTCCTGATATTTTAAAACAACTTTCAACTCATTCCAAAGCTATAATGATTAATATATTACAGCAGATGGTTATTGCGTCGTTGAAAGAGAGCGAAGCGGGGCCGCAATATTAAATAATCAGAGAATTATCTTAACTCTGGGAACACCGAAGCCAGACCAGGATGCACAATTTTTCCTTCTTTAATATTTATCCCGGACTTAATAGCCGGATTATCTTGAGCTGCCTGATCCAGGCCTTTGTTGGCAATTTCAATAATATAAGGCAAAACCACTCTGCCGAGGGCTTCGGATGCAGTTGCAGCTCCCATTGATGGAATATTAGGGGGCGCAAAAAAAGAGACTGCTGTTCCAGGAATAACCGGAAGGTCAAAAGGTTCTAAAATGCTTGTTTCAGTTGCTTCTTCAACTCCTCCGCCTTGATCAATATCCACCGGATAAACACAGCCCCCGGGCATCATGATTTTTACAAGATCAATGTTAACTAATTTTTCTGGCCTTTTACCCGCAACATATATGGCAGAGATCAAGAAAAACGAATCACGAATAGAAGATCTTAAGTTTTCGGGTGAGACCTTAAGGACCGTAACTTTTGGGAATCGAAGTTTGTTGATTTTAAAATATTTTTCCAATCTCTTTGCGCGGTCAGGCGATCTTTCCAAAAGAAACACCTCACAGCCGCGTTCAGAAAACTCTTCTGCCGCTGTTTTACCGACACTGCCTCCGCCCAGAATAACTGTTTTTAAGCCGTGCAGGCCGGTTTCAGGAAGACCGCTGCTTATGATTTTCTTTTTTAAAAGCGCGTATTCATCAGCATGACGGGCAATGATCTTGGCCGCGGCTTCGCTCATGGGCGTCAAGCAAGGAAAAAAAGGATGCCCATCTCGTTGTAGCTGCATGGTTTCTAGAGCAAGAAAGCTCGTTGCTTTTTCCCGGCTGGTTTTGAGAGCGAATTCGGTTCTTTCTTTGCTTTGGGCGAAATGCTGATAGGCAATCCAAATATTATCCCTTAGTTTTGGGAAATCCTCTTGTTTAGTTTCTTTTACCCCTAAGATAAGGTCTTTAGTAAGTGCTTCAGAGTGAGAGATGATTTTTGCGCCAGCCTTTTCATAGGCGTGGTTCTGGAAATCAATTTTTTTCCCAGCGTCTTTTTCAACATATAATTCGATTCCTTTGCACGTAGTGTTGAGTTCTCTTACCAGGGCCGGGATGAGGATAACCCGATTTTCAACTTCATGACCTTTGGAGTCAAGTTTAGATTCACGCAATATTGCTATGGATTTAATCATTGAACCTATAACTGAGAATCTCGGGATTAGTTTCATCAATCTTAATCATGGTGTAGGGGAAAAAGACATCAGTATCAGATTCCCTGATAGTTAAATCGCTAAGCCTAACCTCAAGATGTACGTCTGCGGGGATAACTCTTAAGTCTTTACCGCGTGAGCCGGCCATGGGCTGGGCCCAGTTTTCAATAATCCGGCTGATAATTTCGCGCTTGCCGGAAAATTCTTCGCCAAATTCAGTCAAAATTGCCATCAAAGGCATGCCAATGCGGCCTTCCTTAATAAGATTGATGCAGCCCAGCATGCCCAGGTGCTGGTCAAGCAGCTTGCCTTCTTCTTTTTCAACTGAACCAATGTTAAGCAAAAGGACTTGTACGTCTTTATATTCCCTGCCAAGGCCGACTTCGTAACGACTGTCGCCGGTTATGCCGATTTTTAACTTGCCTCCATTTTTAGGGTCAGGTAGGCTGGTATGGAGAACTACCCCAACGGATGATTCCTGGTTAGTCCAGCGTTCAGTGTGGTGAGCTGGTTTTACAGACAGGGTAAAGCCGTATTTTTCCATCAGGGACATGCCTTCAACCTCCGTAATTTCTGCGCCGGGCACCAGCAATTTAAAATTAATTTCCCTGTTGCCGAATAGATCAGTAGCTGACAGCAGGCCATGGAACTTTAAGAGCACTCCGGCGGAGCCAAAAATATCGATCACTTTGCTTTTCTTTTGCTCATTGTGATCATTATACTTGGCCAGGAGCGAAAGGATGCCTTCAACTGATTCTGTGTGGTCATCGTGGTCATGGGTGATGATTATGGCGTCGATGTCTGCGATATTCAGTCCCAGGTCGCGAAAGATATCAAAAAAATCATAGCCAGGATCAACTGCAATGCCCTTGGTTTGGTTGTGGGAGTTTTTTAAGGTTAAAAAATATCCGCCGCCCTGTGAGATGCCCTGCGAAAATAGGGGGGTGGCGGAATTCCATTTATGGATGGTGCGCAGCATGTTGGGGCCAAAGGTGCGGTCAAGTGATCGCGGGATGTTTAAATCTTTAATTAATTTATTTTGGTTTTTTTTAATTATATTCCTGGTTGGGAAAAGCGTTTCTTCCATATAAGCAATAGCTCGCGCAGCCATGCTGTTTGCCTTTTTCATCTGCATGTCATATTGCCGGGAAATCTTAAAATCCTGGTAAGCTTCTTGAAAGCGGCCCTGCAGGAAATGGGCTATGCCGCGCAAGTAGGAAGGAATGCTAATGTCGCCATGCTCTTTTTGTGTTTTTTTAAGCAGATGATCATAAATCATTTCCGCTTCGTGGTAGAGTGTATCGTCGATACACATGTAACCTAAGAGGTTCCAGGGAGCAGGGTTATCAGCCGGCAATGTCTGCAGGATCTTTATTATGTCTTTGAGATGCTTTTTAAGCCACTCGGTCCTGATATGATAATTGATGCGGCTTAGGTTGTGCCAGGTATTAGGTCTTTGTACATCAAGTATTTCTTGATGCATGGCTTAGAGCGACCAGGTTACACCAATCATCTGGGTGCGATTGTAGACCCCTCCTAAGTAGGCATAGTCAATAATAGCCGGCCCAACCCCCAGGCTTAAACCAGCGGTTTTGTTTTCAT
>JAHIUL010000140.1 GCA_018817195.1 Candidatus Margulisiibacteriota bacterium | reverse complement strand
TTCCTTTGCCCATAAACATGATGTAAAAGTCTATCTGGCTATGAATATCTACGCTTTTGACCAGGATTTCCCCCAGATGATGGAATATCTTAAAAAAGCAGTTGAAACAAACATTGATGCCATTATAATTTCTGATCCTGGCCTATTATCAGTTGTTAGAAGAAAATACCCCAAGTTAAAGATTCATCTTAGCACCCAGGCAAATACACTTAATAGTGAAGCAGTTAAATTCTGGCACGCCCAGGGAGTTAAAAGAATTGTTTTGGGTAGAGAAGTTAGCTTAAAACAAGCGCAAAAGATAAAAAAAGCCGCGCCCGAGGTTGAACTTGAATTATTCATCCACGGAGCCATGTGTATTTCTTATTCCGGCCGCTGTCTGCTCTCAAAGCACATGACCGGACGCAGTGCCAATCGCGGCGAATGCACCCAACCCTGCCGCTGGGAGTATCATTTAAAAGAAACTGCCCGGCCAAATGAAGATTTTGGCATTGAAGAAGATAGTCAAGGTACTTATATTATGAATTCAAAAGATCTTTGCTTGATCGAACATATTCCAAAACTAATTGAAGCTGAAATTGATTCATTTAAAGTTGAAGGCCGAATGAAATCTGTTTATTACGCAGCTTTGGTCACAAAAATTTACCGCCAAGCGATTGATTCATATCTAAAAGACCCCAAAAATTATAAATACGCCTCTCAATGGAAAGAAGAACTGCAAAAAGTCTCCCACCGCCGGTATACAACTGGTTTTTATTTAAGAAAAGAAACAACCGAAGCTGTCAAATCCGGGGGCAATGTGCGTGCCTACACTTTTGTGGGGACAATTAACAGTTATGATCCAAAAACTCATGAACTAGATATTGATGCCAGGAATTATTTTGCGGTTAATGATGAATTAGAAATAATTGATCCTGAAGTTGAACAAATTTCAAAAATTAAAGTAGTGAAAATGAGAACTGCAGACGGCCAAAGCATCAGGAAGGCGCATAATGGTTATCATGTGGTAGCGGTGGTTGAGGGAACAGGGGAAGTTAGCAAGTTTAGTTTGTTGAGGAGGAAAGTAACTGTCTAAGTCTCAAATTTTATCCCGAATCGCCTTTCACTAATAGACCCCGAATGGGCGGATTTGAGATTATTCGGGACGAATGATCCGTGATAGAATTCGCGATTTTGCCTTATCTAACCACCATCGTCCCAATACCAGCATCTGTAAACAACTCTAAAAGTAAAACATGGGGAACACGGCCATCCAGGATATGGACCTGTTTAACCCCCTTTTTTAGGGCATGCAGGCAACATTCAACCTTAGGTATCATTCCGCCGGAAATATCTTCCTGCTCAATCATTTTTTCTATGCGGTCAGTGTTGATCTCAGAAATCAGCCGCTTGCGTTTACCTAAAACTCCGGGAACATCAGTCAAAAGAATTAATTTATCTGCTTTTAGAAATTCCGCCACTGCCGCAGCTGCGCTGTCAGCATTTATATTATATGTATGGCCGTGACGCCCAATCCCTATCGGGGAAAGAACAGGGATATAGCCTTTTTTAATCCATTTGTGCAAAAAGCGAAAACGAATACCGTGCACGCTGCCGGTATAACCCAAATCAATATAATTGCCATGGCTGTTTTTGATCCAGTGCTTTGTCGCTTTGATAACATGGCCTTTCTTGCCGTAAAATCCTTTGGCCTTGCCACCCTGTTTTTTAATAAGTGAAACTATTTCCTGGTTAACCTTTTTCCCCAGAACGTTTTCAACCACCTGCATGACTTCTTTAGTTGTAACGCGCAGGCCGTGGAGAAAGATTGACTCGATTTTCTTTTGCCTGAGCCTTTTATTGATGTCCGGACCACCGCCATGGACAATAACCGGATGCATGCCAACATACTTTAACAAGACCACGTCGTGCAATAATTTTTTCTTCAACTCAGGATCATGCATGGCCGAACCGCCGTACTTAATAACAATGACCTTATCATAGAACTCCATGATATAAGGCAGCGCTTCGCTTACAATTTTGGCCCGTTTATTTAATTGCTCTAATTTTTTCATGTGTGATACTTTGCGTTTATCTTAACGTAACCCCCTGTCAAATCACAACCCCAGCCAGTGGCTGAAAATTTCCCTACAGCTAAATTTACATTAATAATATCCTCTTGGGCGCCGATTTTCCAATTGAATTTAAATTTCGGCCAGTTAACCTTCGCAGTAGTTGCACCCACTGCCTGGAGAATGCGGCCAACATTTTTATCGCGGCCGTAAACCGCAGCTTTGAGCAGGAATGAATTGGTTAAAGCCTTAATAATTTTTTTGGCATCAGCCTCTGTCTTTGCCCCTTTAACATTAACAGTCATTAACTTACTCGCCCCTTCCCCATCGCGAGCCATCTCCTTAGCTAAACATTCACAGACATATTCAAAAGCTTTTGTAAAAGTTTTCAACTCGTAACCCGTAACTCGACAACCCGACAACCCATTTGCCATCACTAAAACACAATCACTCGTTGACATACAATTATCAACCGAAACTTGATTAAAAGACTTGGCAACTGCATTCTTCAAGATCATTTTAAGCGTACGCTGGTCTATTTGCGCGTCCGTCGTAATAAAAGCATGCATAGTGCACATGTTCGGCTCAATCATGCCTGAGCCTTTAGCCATAGCACCAATAGTAATATTACCGACTTTAACTGCGATTTCCTTTTTAACCAAATCAGTTGTCATTATTGCCCGTGCTGCTGCTCTGCCGCCTGACTTTGACAGGTAACTTACTATTTTCTTGATGCCGGCTGAAACTTTTTTCATGGGCATTGCCTGGGCTATTACTCCGGTCGAGGTAACCAGAACATCCTCTTCTTTTATGCCCAAAGCTTTGGCAGTTAAACGCGCCATGTCAAAAGCGTCCTTTTCACCTTTTTTCCCGGTCCAGGTGTTGGCATTGCCGGCATTGGAAATAATTGCCTGGGCCTTGCCATTTTTTAAATGTTTAACTGAAACTTTTATTGGGTTGCCTTTAACTTGATTAGTAGTAAATACCCCAACAGCCACGGCAGGAACGTCTGAAACAATAAGAGACAAATCCGGCTTGCCGGATTTCTTTAGGCCGCAGGCAATGCCCGCTGCTTTAAAGCCTTTTGGCGCGCAGACCCCACCTTTTACTTTTTTCATTTAAGGGAATACTCCTATTTGGTCAAGCCCAACTGCTTCATCTAGTCCGCAGATTAAATTCATATTCTGCACTGCCTGGCCAGCAGCACCTTTGATCAAGTTATCAATAGCTGACGTAACAATAACAGTGCCAGTTGACTCATTAACTTCTACGCCAATGTCGCAATAATTTGTAAAGCTGACATTTTTTGTGCACGGCGTTGGATAAACGCGCACAAACGGCTGGCCTTTATAAAAATCTTTATAAAGCTTCATCATTTCTTCTGTTTTAGCTGATTTCTTTAACTTAGCATATATTGTTGCCAAAATTCCCCGCGTTTGCGGAATTAAGTGTGGGACAAAAGTTATTCGGGTGCTCTGATCTTCTGATACTCTGATACACTGATACTCTATCTCCCCCATATGCCGGTGATTGGTCACGGCATAAGCTTTAACTCCTTCATTGCATTCACAATACAAGGTAGCCAGCTTAACGCCCCGCCCTGCGCCCGACACCCCGGATTTAGCATCAACCATAATAGAAGCATTATCCACTAATTGATGCTTAACCAACGGCGCAATGCCTAAAATTGAAGCAGTTGGATAACAACCTGGGTTACCTATTAAGCGCGCCTTTTTTATATCATTTTTGTAAAGCTCCGGCAGGCCGAAAACTGCCTCTTTAAAGACCGCCTTATCTTTATGCTCAATGCCGTACCATTTTTTAAAGACCGCCTCGTCAGAAAAACGATAATCAGCTCCCAGGTCAACAACCTTGGCGCCGGCTTTTAAAATTTGCGGCACATAGTTTAAAGCTATACCATGCGGCAAAGCTAAAAATACAACGTCGGTCTTTTTGGCCAGTTTTTCAACATTGTCTAATGTGTCAACTTCAAGTTCGCAAATGCTATTTAGATGAGGAAACAATTCATTGATTTTTTTGCCTTTATGCGCTTCTTCAGAGATCAACCATTCAACTTTGGCCTTGGGATGGCGCAGCAATAGCGCCAGCAGGTTAACCCCTGCATATCCTCCAGCTCCTATTATTCCTATTTTAATCATTATTGAAACCTCCTCACTTCAAAGCGAAACAAATTAATTGGCTCATCATCATCTATCCAAGCTTTTTTCTTACAAATCTCAATTTGCTCTTCAGGAGTATTAACCCCAGGCAAATCCGGCAGCAAAAGACCGCGTTTTGCTCCGGAAACTACAATCACACCATATTTCTTTGCATCTAAGTCTTTTACTGATTCAATTGGCGCAGGATCAGTTAAAACATCAACTTTTATTTCTAAATCATCCAGCTCATCGGCCTGTATCGGATTAAACCTCGGATCCTGGGTACTAGCTTCGATTGCGTTGCGAATAATTTCCTCTGCTACGCTCTGAGTCGTTGGCTTAAACGTACCGATACAACCTCTCAGCTGGCCATTTTTATGAATGGATACAAACACTCCGGCTTTTTGCTTCATTTCTCCGGAAATATCTGCAGGCACAGTAATAATTTTACCCTCTTTTATATAAGTTTCAATTGTTTTTCTGGCTAGCTTAACTAAAGGGTGTTCATTCATTGCGGTTCAAAAGAGGCAGTCATGTAGCCAACGCCAAAAGGCCCTTCATAAGACAGTACCTCATGATTGACTTTCATTCCATCCAAAACTCCCAACAAAATAGCAATTGACCATAAAGCATCCTGGCCAGCTTCTTCAGCCAGCGCCGGATCAAAATCAAGGATCCCGTTGACATCATAGTTCTTTACCAGCTCAACCAGTTTATCGTCAAATTCCTTGCCTTTTGGGCTATAACCTGAAGGCGCATCAGTTGTCAGCCTGTGTGACATATCAGCTGAAGCAATGATGGCCACGTTTTTATCCAGCCGCGCCACTGTTTTAGCCAAAGACTTGCCAAACTCAAAAAGCTTTCTTAACGGCAAAAATGCAATGGCTATAGGCAAGATTTTCTTTTTAATGCCTGCGGCCTGCGGATAATACATCGGCACCAGCACCCCGTGGTCAAGCAAGGTTTCCGGACAGCTGGTTGCCAGATCACAATCCTTAATAATTGCCAAACCCAGCGGTGGATCGCCTTTAAAATTAAAAATTGGCTTATTTAAACCAAAGGCGCTAAAACTGCCTTCAAACACATGGCTGGTGTAAACCGGCACAGACGCTTGCCCCACTTGTCCATGCGGTGTAATCACTATTATTGTTTCAAAGTCCTTGGCCTTTAACTTGCGGCTTATCTCTTCAAGTCCTTTTTCGCTCGCATCAGCTTCTTTAATCCTTTTTTTGCCGATCTCAGGGATCAAGATAGGCGGATGCGGCATGATAGCGCCATAAACTACTTTACCCATTAACTTTTTACTCCCTGTTAATTTTAAAGTTTAACAGTTTGTGTTATAATAGTCAACCAGACTCAGTCTGGTGTTTGGAAAATTTATTATGACGCTAAAAATCAGTATTTCCGGAGTGCGCGGAACTGTTCCAGATTCCCTAACCCCAGAAGTTTGTTTGGATTTTGCCAAAGCTTTTGGCACATATTTAGTTGAAAGCCCAAAATACAAGGTTTTAAACGCATCCCCCACAATTGTAATCGGTACGGATCCGCGCGCAACCTCAGAATTCATAAAAGGCATTGTTCTTTCCGGCATACTTTCAACTGGCTGCCGGATTATTGACATCGGCATCTGCCCTACCCCAACAGTGGGCATCATGGTGCGCCATCTAAAAGCTGATGGCGGCATAATTATTACCGCTTCCCACAACCCCCTGCCGTACAACGGCCTTAAGTTTGTGCGTGAAGACGGGATTTTTCTTAATGAGAAACAAGCGCTCAAGCTGATTGACATCTATTCAAGCAAAAAGTTTTTCAAAGGGGCCTTGGGCAAATTAACTTCCAACACAACTGCCATAGATTTCCACATAAAACAGATATTAAACATATTTAAACCAAGCAATGCGCGCAGAAAAAAAACTAAAGTTGTTATTGACGCGGTTAACGGCGCTGGCTCAGAGGCAGCCGTCCGTCTCCTGGAAAAATACGGCTGTAATATTGTTGCTGTCAATTGCGACCTTTCCCAACCCTTTCCCCATCCGCCCGAACCTATTCCGGAAAATTTAACGCAACTCTGCCAGATTGTTAAAGAAGAAAAATCAGATGTCGGGTTTGCTTTTGATGCTGATGCGGATCGCCTGGCTATTGTTTCAGAAAAAGGCGAGCCAATTGGGGAGGAATTAACCTTAGCCCTCTGCACCAAGTATATTTTGGACAAATATCATACCTTAAGTCCAAAGAAAAAAATTGTAATCACTAACCTTTCAACCACCAAAGCGATTGATGATATTGTCCGCAGCCAGCAGGGAACAGTGATCAGGACAAAAATAGGCGAGGTCCATGTTGCCGAAGAACTGTTAAAAATGCACGGTTTAATCGGCGGTGAAGGCAACGGCGGAGTAATTTTTCCCCAGATAGGTTTTAATCGGGACAGTCTGATTGGCGTGGCAATTATCCTGCAGCTGATGAAATCTTCCGGCAAAAAAATCTCAGAATTAGCTGGCGAGGTCCCTGGCTATGTTATGGTAAAAAGTAAATTTGACTGCCCTTCTCAGGATGAAACAGAATTATTTCTTGAACGCATTAAAGAAAAATTTAAGCGTAAAGACTTAATCCTGACCGATGGGGTTAAAGTCATGCTGCCCGAGGGCTGGGTCCATGTGCGTGCTTCAAATACCGAGCCGGTTATCCGGGTAATCGCGGAGGCTAAAACACAGGCAGGCGCCAGAGGCTTAATCAGTCAGGTCCTTGAGCCGGCTGGCTAAAGTATTCTTGGGCATATCCAAAAATCTGGCCAACAACGCTACATCCACTCCCTGCTTTCTGGTTAATAAACCGTAAAAATCCTTTTCAAAATTCCGCCTGGCTTTTTCCAGGGTGAGGTTTTGCGAACTGGCTTTTTTTAGCGAAATTTTCTGGATAAAATCGTAATTTATCGGCAGGCAGGCTAGGTCAATAATATTATTTTCTGCCTGTAGAACAGCCGCCCGAATGATTCCGCAAAACTCCAGATAATTGCCCGGATAATCATAAGCGGCCAAAACCTCCAGCGCCTCGGCTGTAACAGCACTGACTTTTTTATTTAACTCCGCTGAATAATGGGCCAGGTAAAGATTTAACAAATAAGGCAGATCTTCCTTCCTTGTCCTTAGCGGCGGGATAACTAACCTGGCAAGGTTTTCCGGCGCGTCAAAAGATTCGCGCTCAACGCCGAAAACAACGCGCACGCTCTTATCAGTATTGGCTTTGCGCCGGGCAAAATAATTGAAAATCGCCAGCTGAAAATGCTGGCCGACCCGTTCTATATTTTCCAGGTAAATAATGCCGCAACGGTCAGCCTCACTTTTAATCGAGTTGCCGGCAGGCAAGGCAATCAATTCCTGGATAGTGCTCCAAAAATACGGCTCAACAGAATCACCGTGAAATGATTCCAGGTCAATTTTAACAACTTTTCTCTGCCGCTTGGCAGAGTTGGCCTGTATAAAATCAATAATCGAAGCCTTATCAATGCCTTTTTCGCCAATTAACAGTAGGTCTTTATTATTTTTAATATCCGCTTGAACACCCGACAAGAAAGTTTTGATTGTTTTACTTTCCCCGCACAACCAGGCAGCTTGCTTAATCCAGAAAAACAAAAGCGGCTTACTGTGAATATTTTTCTCAACAACATCTTTTAATTGGTTGATATGAAGCGGCTTGCGCAAAAAATCAGCAATGCCCAACTTGGTCGCTGAGACAGCCAGGGGAATGCTGCCGGAAGATGACAGCATGATTACGTTAACAGGCGGCTGCAGTTCTTTATATACCTGGAGGCCATCCTGGCCTTTTAAATCAAAATCAATCACCACTAAAGCTGGCAGACTATGCGCCAAAAACGAGGCAGCTTTTTTCAAATTGTCAGTTACCACTATATCATATTCAGCGCCCAAGCCTTCTTTGATAGAGTGCTCAACCTTTGGATTATCTTCAATTAACAATATTGTCTTTTTTTTCATAATCTCATTTCCTGATACTCTTATGTCTTGAATTATATCAACCCCTGCGTCACAGGTAAAGATACTGTAAAGGTTGTGCCCTGTCCCACCTTGCTTTCCACATCAAAATATCCCTTATGCCCGTCAACAATGCTGTGGGAAATAGTTAAGCCCAAGCCGGTGCCGCCATATTTTGTGGTAAAGAATGGGTCAAACAATTTTTTCAGTTTTTCTTCAGAAATACCATGGCCTGTATCAGAAACTTTTATTTTTACATTCTGCAGCGTTCCATCAATCACTTTGCCCGGCCCTGTTTCAACTTTTAGCTGTCCCCCATCTGGCATAGCCTGAATCGCATTTAAAATTAAATTTGAAAATACCTGGGAAATCTGGCCATGATCAAGTTCAATTTTTGGCAGGTCTGCATACGCGGTAACAATTTCTACCTCGGCTTCGCCGGCCTGATGCTCAAAATAATGCAGGTTTTCTTTTAAAATCTCATTAATGTCCGTTTCCTGAAAATTTGGCGCTGTTGCCCTGGCAAAGCCCAGCAGGGATTCGACAATCCGATCGATCCTATTTATTTCTCTAGGCATAATCTCCTGGAGTTTATCGCGAAATTCGGCATCGGCAAACTTAATCGGCATAAGCTGAGATAAAACCTTCATAGACGAAAGCGGATTTTTTATTTCGTGGGCCATGCCGGCGGCCATAGTGGCCAGGGCAGTCAATTTATCAGCCTGCCTAACCTTGCCTTCCAACTCTTTTATCTCTGTAAGATCCTGGATCGTTAACAAGACACCGATCCTTTTACCTTGATGATCACGTAATATTGTTGAAGAAAAAGAAACCGGCACCAAGCCCCTTTCCGGCGAAGCAATACTTGATTCAAAATTCACATAGCATCTGTCTTTTAAAGTGTTCTCAACTACTTTTGTTATCTCGCCTTTTGGCCCCCAGAGAGCCTGGCATGATTGCCCCAAAACCTCAGCCACCCTTCGACCGGTTATCCTTTCCGCCATAACATTATAAGTCACGATCCGTCCCCTTATATCAACTGTCATCACGCCATTTACCATAGATTGAAGGATCTCTTCACTATAATCCTTCATGTTAACAACTTCATCATACAAGCGGGCATTATCAAGAGCGACAGCGGTCTGGTTGGCCAGCGTGCCCAAAAGCCTTATGTCTTCTGACGTAAACAGGTCGCCGGAAAGCTTGTGCCCGAGGGCAATAATGCCTATTAATTCATCCTTGGAAACAATCGGCACCCAGATAGAGATGCCAAGCCGCTCCATCTCATCGCGCACTTCTTCCAGGCTCCGGAGCCTGATTAAAGTTTCCTTATCAAAAGTCGTCTGTCTCTCAATTTCATCTTCCACTTCCTCGCGCACTAAAATATCTTTAACTGAGCTGAGCCACGAAACTATAGGACTGCCGCGGTCTATCTCAATCCTTTTATAGCGCGCCAGGGAAATCGGCACCGATTTGAAATAGGCGCCCTGTTTATCCAGCAGTAAAAATGAGATTTCAGACACCTTCATAGTATCAATAAAAGATGTAACGATTAAACGGGTTAATTCTTCAAGTTTTATGACCGAAGCAATTTGCTGGCTGATCTCGCGCAGCGTCTTTTGATAATCGTAGCGGCCGCGAAAGAAAAGCCGGTCAGTAATTCCCTGAAAACTATGGATCAAGGGCTGATAAACAATAGCAATTAAAAGAGCTGCACCGGCAGCCACCAACAAAGAACTATAACCCATAATTCTTCTCAAAAAGGTTTCCGAAATAATAACTGCCAGCGCATATATGGCCATTATTAAAATTGTAGCCACAGCGTAAACCACGCTGCGCTGAACTACCAATTCAATGCTCATCAAGCGGTGCTTTAAGATCGCATAAGCAATACAGCCCATGGCAATCAGGGTGGCGTGGGGACCGATAAAGCTAAAAGCGCCAATGCCTAACAAAGGCAGGATTAAATTAGTTGTCAAAGCAATAGCCGCAGCCCCCCCCCAGCCCAAAAAGACATATCTGATTTGAATCCGGTTTATCCCGCCCAAAACCCTTTGCTTAACATATAAATAATAGAAAAAAAGTCCAAGGTATAAAAGATAATAAATACTAAACAAAGGATAAGCCGGACCATAGATCCTGGAAATGCCGCCGCCCAGGGAAACAACCTCTTTCAAAACTTGATTAGAAAAGATTAACACTGAAAATAAAGCTGGCGGCAAAAAGATCAAAAGCCATCTTAAAAAAGAAATCGGCTTTAATTCTTTGGGAAAAGCCAGGCCAAAAAGCAGGAGAAAAGCCGGGATTGCCGCAGCCCCAAGAAAAGCCAGCTTACCGCCCCAGGTTGCAATATTAAGACTGGCTGAATTCCAAAAAATATAAACGCCGATAGTCCACAATACAATGGCTAAAGTCACGCCAAAAAAAGATATGTTAATTTTATCTTTGCTGTTTTTGATTAAAACCAGCACACCTAACAAAAAATTAGCTAAAATCACATAAAAAGAGAAAAGAAAGCTTAACCTATTTAAGAACATCAAGCCAAAAGTTCCCACAACAGCGCTGGTGCCAAACAAAAACAAAACTCCGGAAATCAAAAAATCTTCTATATTCAAAAACTTAAACTGAACAATTGCATAACTGGCAAAGAAAGCCGCAATCAATGTAAAGGTTGGGCCCATTGAAAAATTTAAAGGGTAACCCATCAAAGGAAGCAGCGCCCCGCTGATAATGCCAAATGTTCCTGAAATTCCCAGCCCTAAAAGCAAATAAAAAACCTGACCTTTGGATTTCCCTTTTACAATAAAATACTTGCGCAACAAAATACCAATAGCTAAAAGAAAACAAGCAAGGAAATAAACCAAATAAATAAAATAACCAGGGCCCAATAGCGGACGCCCTAAAAAGAGATATTTTGTATCAACAACCACAAAACCCTTAATTATCCAAGGGGTCAGAGCCGACAAAAACGGAAAAAATAACCCCGGCCCCAGGATCAAAGACTTCCACAAAAAGGACGGTTTATGGCTGCCCTTGGGAAAAATTAAACTAAAATATAATAAACAAGACCCGATTAAGGCTCCAGCAATTGGAGTTAAGCGGCGCAAAAAAAGAAGCCATTCAGCTGAATCTAAATTAATATAAAGCAATAAGCCAAATACCCAAAAAGAGGCAACTGCCAGTATATATGAAAAAAAACGATTGGCTTCTTCCTGAGAATTATTAAAATAGATAAATAAAGCCAACCCGCTATTGATCGCTAAGGCTAAAAGCAGGAAGAAAGAGTTAATGACAATAAATAATTCCACAGAATCAATTATAAATCGTTATCAGACCAGCGTCAATGAATCCGTCTTCTTGACCGGGTCAGGCCCCAACGCCGCCACCATTCGCCAAATCCGCGTACAAGTTTTTTTAATAAAATCTTTAGCATAACTGCTCGTGAAAATTTACCGACAAAAACAAACAAGTCCCCATCCTGATAATGCAAATTGTCCTGACAAAACTTGTTAACTTCTTGATTGCGATGCGGCTGCAATTCTTCTGGCTGATAAACCAGCCCGCCCACCCCTTTGGTCAGCGCCCCGCGCGCCACGGAAACAGTCCTGTCAAATTCAACCTCAGGCGTCCAGCGGCTGGTCAATTCCTCTGCAATATTAATCATCGCTGGATCAGCCTTATCTCCCCGGCCGGCCAGAGGATTCGGCGTTAGCCCTTCCAGCGGCAACAAAGATCCAACTACCCTGGGACTGGCTGTTCTGGTCACCAAAGTTATCTCCCCTCCGCTCAAATGAGCATTCTGCCGCCAGGCTTCGGTAAGCAAGATCTTATTAATGTCAACTGAAAGCCGCATTCCCTGGACCAGCGGATGCAGCACTGTACCTGCCAGACAAAAAACATATTTACCATTAACTATTTCACGGGTCAGCGAGGCAAAACCCACCACATCATTTTCTTCGTTGCGCAAAATAATTAACTTCTCCGCTCTTTTCCAGTATTTTTCAAAAATGTATTTTTTAAAAACTGCAGGATCTAATTTCTGTCCCGCAACTGGCTCCCAGGCCTGGGCAAATACGGTAAACATATCATTAACTATTTCATTACTCTTGGCTTGCAAAGGAACATACGGCCTGCGCAAAAATTCCATAGATAATTTAAATATTTTACCTTCCAGGTTTTTCCTGCGGATCCATATCAAATGGCTGTCAGGCAAATACCTGTCCAGCCTATTGGCCAATGGAGAAGAAAGCACATTTGTTATGCCGACTTTGCCCTGTTCTATCATATTCAAACCATCTCTTTGCTGTAAACTATCAATCGCAAAAATAACCGACCGAAAATAAAGGTCTAAAGCAGTCAGCGCCATCTGGCGTTCAGTTTTATTATTAGGCAGCAAACACTGTTCTGCTGAAGACCCCGCCTTATCATCAATAAATCTGCGGTTATGAAAATGAAAAACAGCGCGGGTCCCCTGGCTTGTTTTTATCCTGACAAATATCATCTCAGTAGGACCGTCATAATGCTCTAAGTCTTTGTCCCTTATCGGGCTAATTGCCAGCCCCTGGTCAGAAAACGTATGCTCTTTGCCCCTGGCAATATCAACCGCAAAAACTATCTGATCGCCGGGATGTTCAATTATACTTTTGATCGTATGCATCGGGATTTTACCGCCGCTCCGCTCTGAATAACCTGAATCACCAATCTTTGGCCGGCTGGCGCTGCTGCTGCGCACCCACCGGCCGGAACCATCAGGATTAGGATAAGTCAAAACAGCATTTTCAAACCCAAGTTCCCCTTTATCTTCATTGACCTTGCGAATTACATCCAAGGCAGTGACGTTGGGCTCCTGTCTTAGGCGACTGAAATATTCACGTTTATCATCAATTGCGGATAGCAGCTTGCCAACCGGATCGTCCCCCCGGCGCAGGCGCTTTAATAATTCAGCTTTCCAGCTCCTGTTAATCTCGGGTTTTAACCTGCGCAGGTCCAAAACATATCCCCTGGATAAAAGTATGGAAACCCAGCGCGGCCTAACGCACGCGGAAAGAACATCTTCCGAAATATCGCTAAAAGGTATCTCAGCAAGGACTCCGACTTTGGGGACAATTAAGCGCCTGATGTGGAAAAACTGAGGGGTCAAAACCAGGTTTTTGATTTTTGTATAATCAGCCGGACTAAAACTCGCAAAACGCTTTAAACGCCTGGCGCTAATTAAACCAATTTTCCTTTGGCTAAAATCTTTTTTGATGCTGATTGAAGATAAGGCCATTTTTTCTCAAGGCCTTATCGCCAGACAAAAAAGAAAATTTCACATATTTATAAATTAAAATTATTGGCTTAAATAACTATGATGAATATTTAGCAGAGCCCGCAAATCTAATATGCCAATATCTGGCTGATAAACATCGCTGCAAATTCTCTGCCAGGCAGCTTTATCTTCCATAAGTTTCTGCACATCAATCTTTTCAAGAGAAGATAAAACAGGAGTAATAATTTTCAACTGTCCAACCTGCCTGCCGCCTGCGGCTAAATCAGCAAGTTGCTCAAATAAGTTAATAAATGCCTCATATCTGGGCAAGGATAATCTTCTGAGCTTTAAAGTAGCAACCCATTTCGCGACCAAGCCACGCTGAAAAAGCTGTTGTTTCACTTCCCGGGCTGCAAACTTCCTCCCTGCCCGTTCCAGAGAAACCGTCACAGTGTTTACCCTACTTGTCATAACCAATTAAGTCTCCTCCAAATGAATTTATCAAAAAAGTATCGGCTCGGCGCGCAAGAAATTTCACATAGTTTTGCCAATATCTGATCAATATTTTATGGCTGGCGGGAAATTAAGATTTTTTCGACGGAAACAAGCTCTTCTTTTGTATTTATGCCGATGGTTTCCAACGGATATTCTGCTACGCAGGCAAACACAGGCTGGTTCTTCTTTTTTAATATTTCCAGGGTATCAGTTAAATAATATTCTTTCTGCGCATTATTTGGTTTAACTTCTGCCAGAGCCGCATAAAGCGCGTCTTTATCAAAACAAAAAGTGCCGGTATTAATCTCCTTAATTTTTAACTCTTCGGGTCCGGCATCTTTTTTTTCAACAATTTTTAGGATCTCGCTGTTTTTCCCCCGCACAATCCGGCCATAATTACCCGCGTCATCAAGCACTGCCGTTAAATCAGTGGCAACAGACTTATTCTTACGGTGAAAATCAATCAGCTTTTTTAATGTCTTTTCCGATAATAAAGGAACATCCCCTGCCAGGATTAAAATTGTACCGGAAAATTCCTCAAGATCGTGTTTAACCTGTGAAACTGCATGGCCTGTGCCCAACTGCTGGTCCTGAATAACAAATTTGAGCGGCCAATCCTTATAATAATCCATGATTAAATCTCGCTTATGGCCAACTACCAGATAAGTTTGCTCAGGCATCAGTTTTTTTACGGTTTCCAGCACATAAGTCAGCATGGGCTCGCCCAAAACCTCATGAAAAACCTTAGGCAGGTCGGATTTCATGCGGGTCCCCTTGCCCGCGGCTAAAATAATTACAGCTAATTTGTCCATATCTCAATTGACAATAATAATGTAAATATAGTATAATTTCAAGTTGTGAGAGTTTAGCTTCAACCAAGGCAGATTTAGTAAGCTTTGGTTTTTTTTTGCCGAAACTAAGCAAATGTTAAAACGATCGGAAATCATCAAAAAGCTTGAATCAGCCCTTGATTCAGAACGGTTTAAACACAGCCTTCGGGTAGAAAAAGCTGCTGTGGCCCTGGCCCAAAAGCACGGTGTTTCAGTCAAAAAGGCCAGCCAGGCTGCGCTGCTGCATGACTACGCCAGGAAATACGACCGTAATAGCTTGCTGAAAGAGGCCAAAAAGTTAATGGTTAAAATAGATGATATCAGCAGGTTTGAGCCGAAATTGCTGCACGCTGATATCAGCGCTATTTTAGCCCAGCGTGATTTTGGGATTAGCGACAAAGAAGTGCTCAGCGCCATAAGAAAGCATACAGTTGGCTCACCACGTATGACAAAATTGGAAAAAATAATTTATTTAGCTGATCATGTTGAGGAAGGCCGAGATATCTCGGGGCTCAAACAGCTAAGAAAGCTTGCTCTGAGGAATCTAAACAAAGCAATTGTGGAATCAACCTCCGAATCTTTGGCTTTTCTGCTTAAGAAAGGCGCACCGATTAACAGCGGTACGATTCAAACAAGAAATTATTATTTGTTAAATAAATGAGAAAATTTTTAATTATAACCTGTATAGTCTTAGTTGTCTTATCAGCAGCTTTTGGCTTCCTTGTAGCTGTTGCCTCAAAGCTAGCTTTATTTGAGCTCTTTATAAGCATGACCCCGACCAGCCCGTTTACCCAGGAAACAAATATTTTAGTCCTTGGCTTAGACGATGCCTTTGGCCACCGCTCAGATACAATTATGGTCTTACACACTGACCCGGAAAACAGGTCAGCCTCACTAATTTCAATTCCCAGAGACACCCTGGCGCTCCTGCCTGGACGAGGATTAGACAAGATAAACCATGCCTATGCTTACGGCGGCGTTGACCTGGCCAGGAGAAGTGTGGAAAAGCTGTTTGATATTAAAATCCCTTATTACATCGTGATCAACCTTTCGGGCATCACTAATATTATTGACGAACTAGGCGGTTTGACGATTGACGTTGAAAAACGCATGTATTATGTTGATTATGCCGGCGGACTGCACATTAATCTTTATCCGGGCGTCCAAAGATTGACCGGTAAAGAACTGATGGGTTATTTACGGTACCGCAGGGATGGCGGCGACTTTAGCCGCATTTCCCGCCAGCAAAAATTCCTTACTTCCCTGGCCAATGAGCTTATGAAGCGCGATAACCTGCTGCGTTCACCCAAATTATTCTTAACCCTGCTCTCCTATGTTAAAACTAATCTTAATTCCAGGAAAACACTTGGGTTATCACTTAGTTTACGCGACGCACAAGAGTTGGGACGAATAAAAATGACTACGGTCCCTGGCAGAGACCTGATGATTGACGGCATATATTACTGGAAACCAGACATAAGCCGCATGAGAAATTTAGTTAAGCAATATATTAACAGCAAGCAGCAAAACACCTGATGAATAAGATTAAGGCACCTAAATTAATTGATTTAATTGTCACGGCGGTAGAGGAAAAGAAAGCAATTGATCCCAAGGTCCTGGATGTAAGAAAAACATCCACTGTGGTTGATTATATGATCATTTGCAGCGCCGATTCCGATCCCCAGCTGCGGGCAATAGAAAAGGAGATTGACAAACAGCTGAGAAATAATAAAATTAAAGGTTTCCGCTGGGAGGGTGTGGCGCAGTCTGGGTGGATAGTCCTTGACTTGGGCGAAGTGGTTGTCCATGTCATGGGTCGCGCAGAACGGGATTATTATAATCTCGAAGAACTGTGGGGTAAAGAAGGAGTAATCTACCACTATTAGTAAATTGCGTGGGGCTGTAGCTCAGTTGGGAGAGTGCTTGACTGGCAGTCAAGAGGTCGTGGGTTCAAATCCCATCAGCTCCACCAGTAAAAAAAGGAAAGGGGTAAAAGAAAATGGCGAAGCAAGTTAAAAAGACAGGGAAAAAGGCAGCGGGGAAGGCAAAGAAGTATGTTTATAATTTTG
>JAHIUL010000009.1 GCA_018817195.1 Candidatus Margulisiibacteriota bacterium | reverse complement strand
ATCTGCGCAGGATAACAGCCAAGCCATCTTCTAAGGTTTTGGAAGCGGAAAAGACAATTATCACGCTGGCCAGCCAGGATGCGCAATTCTTAGCCAAGGTTAAAGAAAAATTGAGTATGGAAAATTTTAATTCTCAGGAAGCCAGGGCAATTGCCAGCTTGATGCTAAGTATCGATTTTACGAATGAGGCAAATTTGGGCCATTTTTTGCTGGAAAATTTGCCTGATGAAGCAGCTAAAAAGCTGTTAGCCGGCCTCATGGTAAAAGACCACTTGCCTAAAGAGCTAAAAAATGAAATACTTGACGACTGTATCACGGTTTTGAAGAACGAGCGTGTTAGGTCAAAAATTGAAGATATAAAGCAAAAAATTAAGGCTGCAGAAGCTGCGGGCGAATCACAAAAGGCTGCTGAGCTTCTTTTTGCCTTAAAGAGTGAAATTTCCTAGAATTGTCTGCGATAAATTATTGGGTCAGTATGCCTTGTCATAAGACCCGATTTTTAGGAGGAAAGAATGTTCGGAAAAAGTAAAGATTTTGAATTTTTAAAATCATCTGCCAAGCGCAAGGGCTACCTTACGCCTGAAGAGATTTTATCCATATACCCTGAGCCGGAAAAAAAGCTGGACGAAATAGAGCAGCTATTGGGTTTTGGCATTGAAGTGTCTGAAAAGAAGACCAAAAAGCGTGAAACTGACAACGAAGATATCCCCAAAGACTTAAAAAACATCAAGGGTATTGGTGTTGACGATACTGTCCGCATGTATTTGCGGGAAATCGGCAAATTCCCTCTGTTAACCTCTGAAGAAGAAGTGGTACTGGCTAAACGCGTTAAAGCCGGCGACATGCGCGGCAAACACAAGCTGGTTAACTCTAACCTGCGTTTAGTTGTTTCTATTGCCAAAAAATACACTGGCCGCGGCATGCTTTTTCTTGATTTAGTTCAAGAAGGCAATCTTGGCTTAATTCGTGCGGTTGAAAAATTTGATTACCGCAAGGGCTATAAGTTTTCAACTTATGCTACCTGGTGGATCCGCCAGGCAATTACCCGCGCTATTGCGGACCAGGCACGAACAATCCGTATTCCAGTGCACATGGTAGAAACCATTAACCGTCTGCGCAAAACTTCACGCCAGCTCCTGCAGCGTTTGGGCCGCAAGCCAACTGAAAAAGAAATCGCGCGCAAAGCTCACATTTCTGTCGATAAAGTACGTGAAATCATCAAGGTATCGCAGGTCCCGCTGTCACTGGAAATGCCAATTGGCGATGAAGACAGTTCACGCCTGGGCGACTTTGTTGAAGACGGCACGATTCAAGCTCCAGATGAAATTGTGATGCACAGCATGCTGCATGATGACTTGGAAAATGTGATGAGCTCATTAACTGATCGTGAAAAAACCGTGCTCAAGCTCCGTTTTGGTCTTGAGGACGGGCATCCGCGCACGCTTGAAGAAGTTGGCAAGGTTTTTGCTGTAACTCGAGAACGCATTCGTCAAATCGAGGCAAAAGCATTGCGCAAACTTAAGCATCCAACACGGGCAAAGAAGCTCAAAGAATACCTGAAATAACTAGGGAACGTAACTTGTAACAACTTCCCAAGTTGTCCCATTGTGGACGTAAAGCTTATTATCTCCTGAATTAAAAAACATCATGCCAGCCTGACCATCACCTGGCGGCATAAAAGTTGGCTCAAGCTGCAAGATCCACTGGACATATACGGCCGGGCCAAAATTTTGATTTTTGCCCCAAACTCCATAGCCATTCGGAGAATTAGTATCGCCTTTTACTCCAGCATTTATTCCAGTATTATCGGTTGCCCAGCCAAACGCACCGATTGCTTTGCCTCCATGGGCTTCAAAATAGCCGCCATGATGCTCGGCATTTGTATCAGTTGAACTAGCCAGCCCTGCCACTGCATTATCACCGAAGTCTTTCCCATTCGTAACTCCCCTCACTCCAACATTATACGATTCAAAATAACCACCATATTTGGACAAAGCTTCATCACTGGACGAAGCTGTACCGTAAACTCCCCTGGCAAGACCATCACTGGTTGAATTAAAGTACCCAGCTATACTATTGGGGCTTGTTAAACTAAAATGCGTGCTAGCTGACAATGGTAAAATTTTACTGGCTTCTGGAGTAGAACTAGCATGAAAACCATCAACTGTATCAGCATCAGTTGCTGCAGTGGCAGATTCCGCAGTGCCGGCACGAAAAGCATAAGGCACAGAAATCATGGGCAAGCGCGGCGTCATTTCCGCATCCGAACCAACTTTAATTCCCAAATATCTTGTTGTCCCGTCAAAAATATTACCGATCGGCGTAACTGCACCGAGCTGAACAGTGTAAATGCCTCCTTCAACTGTTACTGTTTGAGTTTCTGTCCAGAGCGCTGTGCCACCTGTTATCCCAGCATAGATTGAAAAAACAATACTGACTGTATCATCAATTAACTTATCAGATGAATCGGTCAGCAAGCCTTGAAAACTAATTTGGCTGGGAATCGCATATGTTGTGGAAAATAAAAATACTATTAACAACAAGCTAATCAGCGATTTCTTCATCAAGAACACACTCCCATAGTTATCTGGGAAAATTATAACACTAGAAAGTAGTCAAGCAAGGGGGAATTTAACCAAATGACAACAAGTGTCGAAATTTCGACACTTTTAATCCCTATTCCTTCGTAAAAATCTATTTTTGAGCTGGTAATAAAGTTGCTGCAATAAGGCTAAAGATAAAAGGAGGAACAAAAATATGTCAAACTTAATACCCGTTGAAAGAATTGAAAACAAGATATATATAATCAGAGGACAAAAAGTGATGCTGGACAAAGATTTAGCAGAACTTTATGGAGTTAAAACCTTTGTATTGAATCAAGCAGTAAAAAGAAATATCGCAAGATTCCCGGAGGACTTCATGTTTTCCCTATCCAGAAAGGAAATT
>JAHIUL010000139.1 GCA_018817195.1 Candidatus Margulisiibacteriota bacterium | reverse complement strand
TCCAAGTTGTCATCTGTACTGGAAAAGACGCTACAAGAAAAGCCCGGCCAACCAAGGCTGGATTAAAAATATTAAATCCCAGGCCGCCAAAAAGCTGTTTGCCGATTAAAATAGCAAAAATTGAACCTAAAACCGCGCCATAAAAAGGAAAAGTTGGGGTTAAACAAAGCGCCAATAATAATCCGGTCACTACTGCACTACCGTCCCCCACTGTCTGATCTTTTTTCATCAGCTTATTGACCAGATACTCTGCGGCAACTGCTGATACTATACAAGTGAGAATTAGAGCCAAAGCCCTTGGACCAAAAAAATAAACTCCGGCAGCACTGGCCGGCAGCAGGCCAATTATGACCTCATACATCATTGTTGGCACACTAACTTTAAACTTTTGATGCGGCGCGTGATTTACTGTATAGCTCATTTAAGCTGCCTCAATTTCAATTTACCGTATTTAATCCATTGAACTAATGGAATATTGGCTGGACAAATAAAGCTGCAGCAGCCGCATTCAATGCAATCCATGCCGCCCCAATCGTCAAACTCGCTGTAATTGCCGTACTCAGCGTAAGCAGCCAAACGGGTCGGCATCAAGGACATGGGGCAATGATCAACACAACGGGCGCATTTTACACAAGGGTAAGATTTTGCTTCTACTGCATCTGCCTGGTTCAGGACTAAAATACAGCTGGTTGCCTTAATCACCGGGACCTCCAATGAATACTGGGCAACCCCCATCATTGGCCCACCCATCACAATCTTGGCAGCATCTTCTGTCATGCTACCAGCGCTTTCAATCACATGCTTAAAGCTGGTGCCAATGCGCACCAGTAAATTTTTTGGCTCTTTAATGCCGGAGCCAGTCAAAGTAAGAACGCGCCTGGTTAACGGCCGTTTTATTTTAATTGCTTCGCTCACAGCCACAGCAGTGCCGACATTGGCGACAACTACGCCGACATCAAGCGGCAAGCCATTGCTGGGAACTTCACGATTAAGGATCGCTTTGATCAGCATTTTTTCCCCACCCTGGGGATACTTAGTTTCGAGCACATCAATATCAATATCTTTTAAGCCCAAAACATTTATTTCGGAATTGAGCCGCTCAATCGCATCTTCTTTGTTGCCTTCAATGCCAACAATAATTCTTTTGGCACCAACCGCCTTGGCCATCAGTCTGGCCCCAAACAAAATATCTTCCGGCCGCTCGAGCATTATTCTATGATCAGCCGTAATATACGGTTCACATTCACAGCCGTTAATAATAAGCGTGTCGATTTTTTTATCCTGGGGAGGAGTAAGCTTTACATGTGTGGGAAAGGCAGCTCCGCCCAGGCCAACAATGCCGGCTTCCCTAACAGTTTTCCTGATTTCATCAATTGAAGTGTTGTTTAGCAGTTCAACCGTTCCGGGTACATGATGGTGATTGGCTGTAGGCAGGTGATGTCCGGCAATGGGCACATCTTCTGAGGCAGCTGACTCATTTTCAATCACAATTGAAAGGATATTAACTCCGCAGGGATGCGGCAATTTTTCAATCTTCTTTACCTTACCTGCCATAGACGCGTGGACAGGCGCTGAAATAAATTTTGAGCTGTCGCCTATTTTTTGACCTTCAACCACGTCATCGCCGACTTTGACCAATGGTTCGCAGGTTGCTCCTGTGTGCTGGTGAAGGGGAATAATAACCTGGGCCGGAGCCGGAACTTCCAAAATTGTCCCCTGCTCGCTTTTTTGCTTGTGATATTGCGGATGGATGCCTTGAGCAAATGTTTTCATAAAAACAAAACCGAGTAATTATAACATAATCTTGTTAGTTGGAAAAGATGGCGCGTATTTCAGCCTGAAACAGCTTACTCTTCTGTAAATTATTATCAAATAATTTGATCAACAAAAAGCTGAAGCCAAACAAGACAAAAGCCGTTAAAATTCCAACTTTTTCCGCCGCAGGAGCATTACCCAATGCAAGCATAGCGTAAAATCCCAGAAAATAACCTGCCATCAAAAAAACAATCGGCAGAACAAAAACAAGTAATGATCCAAAGACTAATCCTTTGGTTGCAATTTCGACCTCTACCTTATCACCAAGTTTTGCTCCAACCTTATTGGCAGCTATAATTGAAACTTTGCCATCACCGGCTAACCGGCAGGCCCCGCATTTTTTGCAGGCGGAATTTTTTGGAAAGGTTATTTCAACCTCATGAGGAGAAATAATTTTAGTTAGTTTGCCGTTCTCTTTCATAATCCATGACCCTTCTGGCCTGCATAAAGGCGTTCCAGGCAGAAATTGAAACTGCAAAAACACCAATCGCATTCCAGTTAGCTGCGGTGCTCGGTTTAATCTGCCGCTCAAAAATATGGCCCCAAAGAAAAGCAAACGGCAGGCTCTGCCAAAAAGTTAAATCAAATTCCTGCCAGTAATCTAATTTCCTAACCTCAGGCGTAGCCGGCAAAACAATAGAAGCGATCTCTGCCGTCATTGACGGCCTTGTTTCAACTTCCGCTGTCGTCCCTGGAGTAAAAAAACCCTGCTGCTCATCTGCCATAAGAGGAGAAATAAACAATAATAATGTTAATAAGAAAATAAAAACTTTCATTCCTGCTGTTAATTATAACATAAGGCGCGCCTGATAAGGCTTTGAGACATTGAAATCGATCAATTTTTTGGCTATAATATAAATGTAATGCTTATTTCAGTCCTCAAATCAAAAATCAATATGGCCACGATTTCTGACATCCAACCTTATTATGAAGGCAGTATCGGCATTGATAAAAAGCTCATGCAGGCAGCCGGCCTTATGCAGGGTGAAAAAGTGCACGTTTTAAATTTTAACAATTCTCATCGTTTTATAACTTATGTAATTGAAGGCAAAGAAGGCGAGATTTCCTTAAAAGGCCCGGCTTCAAAACTTGGGAAAAAGGGCGATAATGTAATTATCCTGGCTTACGGCCTGGTTGAACAGGAAAAAGCAGGCGAAGCTAAAGCCAAGATTGTTCATGTTAATGAAAGGAACCAGATAAAATGAGATTAATCATTTACGCTTTAACTCTAACAATAGTATTGAGTTCAACATTATTTGCCTCAGGCGAACCAGCGCCAAAACAGTCAAAATATAAACTCGAAGTCATAAAGATGGAACTTGTTCCAGCTAAAGAACCTCAAACCCTGACAAAAAAGAAAGTCTTGATGGTTATTCCGCCCCAGGACTTTCATGACAAAGAACTTTCCGTTCCTAAAGAAATGCTTGAAGCTAAGGGAGCCACAGTTACAATTGCCTCCTCAACAACAAAACCTGCCAAAGGTATGTATGGTTTAATTGTCACGCCAGAAGTTTTGCTTAAGGACGCAAAAGTCGCTGATTATAATGCAGTTGTTTTTGTTGGGGGCACAGGTACAGTTAATTTTTTAAAAGATCCCCAGGCACCGGTTATCGCCAGGGAAGCCAATCAGACAGGCAAAATAATCGGAGCTATCTGCATCGCCCCTTCTATCCTGGCCAAAGCGCATATCATAGATGAAAAAAAAGTTACTGGTTCAAGTTATTGCCTTAAGGACTTCAAAAACTCAGCTGCGGAGTATACAGGCAAACCGGTTGAAAAAGCAGGTAAAATAATTACTGGCCAAGGCCCAAATGCCTCCCAAGTATTTGGCCAGGCAATTGTTGAGGCCTTAGAGAAAATTTAATCAACTGGCATTCTCTCCTTAATATGTTATAATATTTTCGAATTTTGATGGGTTTTATGCAGGAGGCAAAATTATGTCTAAAAAGCTAAAAATTGGACTTCCCAAAGGCAGTTTACAGGAATCAACTTTTGAATTATTCAAAAAAGCTGGTTGGGCAATCAAAGCAAATTCCAGGTCATACTACCCTGCTGTTGATGATCCAGATCTGGAAATCATGCTTATCCGCGCTCAGGAAATGGCCCGCTATGTTGAAAGTGAAGTATTGGATTGTGGTCTAACTGGGACCGATTGGGTCATGGAATCCGGCGCCAAAGTAAAAAAAGTAGCTGACTTGGTTTACGCCAAACAGGGCCTGCGCAAAGTCCGCTGGGTATTAGCTGTTCCTGAAAACTCCAGCATTAAATCTGTTAAAGCTCTTAAAGGCAAAAGAATTGCGACTGAATTAGTTAAGGTCACTGAAAAATATTTGAAAGCTAATAAAGTTAAAGCCAAAGTAGAATTTTCCTGGGGCGCAACTGAAGCCAAGCCTCCGGAATTGGCTGACGCGATTGTTGAGCTGACAGAGACCGGCTCATCCCTACGCGCTAATAAATTAAAAATCATTGATACTGTTTTGGAATCAAACACCGTGGTCATTGCCAATCAAACTTGCCAAAAAGATCCCTGGAAAAATGACAAGTTAAATAATATTATCCTGTTATTAAAAGGCGCGTTGATAGCAGAAACTAAAGTTGGCCTAAAAATGAACGTCATTAAATCTCGGCTTCGCAATATATTAAAAATCCTTCCCGCCCTGCAAACACCAACTATTTCCGAACTGTCAAACTCTGCCTGGGTAGATGTTGATACTGTGGTTGACGAAAGAATAGTTAGGACCTTAATTCCAAAACTTAAAAGCACCGGAGCAAAAGGGATTATTGAGTATCCATTGAATAAGGTTATTGATTAAGCAATCAATTTTGCTTTTGCTGTTTCTCGACTAACTGGTCTTCAACCAATTTAATAATATCAGCCAACGTATTTACGTCCTTTAGCCTGTCCTCAGGAACATCAATCCCGTACTTTTTATCTAAAGCGGCAAAGATTTCAACACCCAAGAGAGAATCTACCCCCAAATCAGAAAAAAGATTAGCTGATTGATCAATTTTCTCTTCTGGAATTTTTATTACCTTCGAAACTAAGGTCTTAATCTCTTTAGATAGTGTTCCTTCATTTGACATTTTTAATTTGTCACCTCGTGCTGAAGCACTTCGGTGCGAAGCATTTGTCATTTAACTCCCAGCTCCTTCTTCAGCTCAAACCGCTTAATTTTTTTTAACCTTGTTTTTGGCAACTCTTCTTTGCGCACAATAAATCCTGCTATACGCTTAAAATCAGCCATGCGTTTATTTAATTCTTTAACTTCCTTATCAATCTCATTTCTAATTGATTCATCACCTGTCCTGCCAATCTTCTCGAAATATTCCGTATCCGGCACGATCAAAGCAATAACTTCTTCTGTGCCCCGCCTTATGCCCTCTTTTACCTTATCACCAAATACACAAGATTCCTTTACGGCTTCAAGCTTGTTTAAAGCAAATTCAATTTCATCAGGGTAAACATTAACACCAGAAGCCGTCACGATTACATCCTTAGTCCGGCCGGTAATAAAAAGATACCCCTCCTCATCAAGATAGCCGACATCGCCGGTATACAGCCAGCCGTTTATAAGAATTCTCGAAGATAATTCCTTTTGTTTGTAATAACCCTTCATTATATTTGGGCCAAAAGCCAAAATTTCCCCTACAGGGTCGGTTCCGGCAATCTTAATTTTTACCTCTGGAATCGCCCTGCCAACTGAACCTATCTTATTATGTTTCAGGGTGTTGCAGGTTAAAATTGGCGCTGATTCCGTCATACCGTAGCCCTGCAGGATTTTAAATCCCAT
>JAHIUL010000138.1 GCA_018817195.1 Candidatus Margulisiibacteriota bacterium | reverse complement strand
TCATGGGCAGGGCGAGGCTGTTAAATAAAAATCTTGGTCCGATTTTGTACCAGCTGCCGCCGAGATGGAAAGCTAATCCTGAAAGACTTAAAGACTTCTCAAAACATTTGTCCAAAGGCGCAGCAAATGTTTTTGAGTTCAGGGATCCCAGCTGGTTTAATAATGAAGTTTATTCAATTCTAAAAAAGAAAAAGCTTAACTTCTGTGTTTATTCCATGCCTGGGGTTGATTGTCCTGATATTGTAACTGGTCCTGTTGTTTATATTCGTATGCATGGCGGTTCTATGCTTTATGGAAGTAATTATTCTGATTCAGAATTGAAAAGCCTAGCAAAAAAGGTTAAAGCTTATTTAAAAAAGAAATTAACAGTTTATGTTTATTTTAATAATGATGCGCGTGGTTATGCGGTTAAAAATGCCCTTAGGTTAAAAGCGCTTTGCCAATAAGTTCTTTGTAGCAGCCAATCTTGTTCTCTGCCAAATAATTTTTGATTTCTTCAGTAATTCTGATTGGTGCTTGAGTATCCACAAAATTAGCAGTTCCTACCTGGATAGCCGATGCTCCGGCTAAAAAGAACTCAAGTGCATCTTTTCCTGTCATAATGCCGCCGCAGCCTATAATTGGGATTTTAACTGCTTGAGCGGCCTGCCAGACCATTCGCACAGCCACAGGCTTAATTGCCGGGCCGGAGAGCCCTCCTGTGGGGCTGCCGAGGCGCGAGTTACGGGTTTTTGTGTCAATTGCCATACCCAGCAGGGTATTTATTAGTGAAATAGCGTCAGCTCCAGCAGCTTCAGCTTCTTTGGCTATTGCTGCAATGTCTGTTATATTGGGGGAGAGTTTAACAATAATGGGTAAACTAGTTTGTTTTCTAACTAGCCTAACTAGTTCGGCTGTTGCTTTAGGATCAAAACAGAAAAACATGCCGCCTTTTACAACATTGGGGCAGGAAATATTTATTTCTATGCCTTTGACTGCTGATTCCTTGTTAAGCATCTTAGCCAACTCAGCATATTCTTTGGCAGAGTCTCCTGCAATATTGGCAATTACCGGGGTTTTGTATTTAGCTAAAAAGGGCAGGCGGTTTTCAATGAAATCTTTGATGCCTTTGTTTTGCAGGCCGATTGAATTAAGCATGCCTGAAGCAGTTTCAACAATGCGGGGAGGGGGATTGCCTTCTCTTGGTTCTAGAGTAATTGTTTTTGTAACAATTGCGCCTAATTTATCCAACTCAACAAATTTTGACGCTTCCTCACCGTAACCAAAGGTCCCGGAAGCAACCATCACCGGGTTCTTCATCTTTATACCAGCTAATTCAAGCTCTAGTCCTGCCATATTATCTCCTTGCTGTCAAAAACCGGGCCGTCATCGCAAACTTTTTTGTAGCCGTCTTTTGTTTTAACAACACAACCCAAACATGTTCCTATACCGCAAGCCATGCGTTCTTCCATGGAGACCTGGCAATCGATTTTCTTTTGGAATGAGATGTCAGCAATTGCTTTCAGCATAGGTTTTGGGCCGCAAGCGTAAATAATTGACTGTGACAAATTTCTTGCTCCGATTGTATCGTTTAGAACCTCTAATAAAGTATCGGAGACAAATCCTTTTTTGCCATATGAGCCATCATCAGTTGAAACCAGCACTTGATCGGTTACGTTTTTAAAATCCTGTTCACACAGCAGACGGCTTTTGCAATTGCAGCCGATTAGCACATAAATGGCTTTGACTTTGTCTTTTAATGTTTCTGCCAGCAGTAAAAGCGGAGCAACGCCCATGCCGCCGCCGGCCAGGATCGCGATTTGTTTTTTGCCGTCAATTTTAAAGCCAGAACCAAGCGGACCGAGCACGTCTATTTCTGAGCCAATTGTCTGCTTTGATAGTTGCTCAGTTCCCTTGCCGACAACCTCGTAAAGCAGCTCAAAATAGTCTTTTGAAACACGATGGATTGAAAAGGGACGGCGCAGCAGGGGATCATACTCTTGGGAACATCTAACATTGACAAATTGACCTGGCTCGGCGCGGGAAGAAATATAGCTTGAAAAAAGAGTTAGTTTGTAGTGCTTGGGAGCAACTTCTTTGTGGTCAAGGACCCGACATTTTTCTTGGATCGACATCTTTATTATTATAACATATTCTGGATGCTAGATGCTGGATATTATGGAAAAAATGGCGGGCCTAACGTGCCTCGAATTAAAGCATATCTTATGTTATAATTT
>JAHIUL010000137.1 GCA_018817195.1 Candidatus Margulisiibacteriota bacterium | reverse complement strand
ATCGGCCATGTTACCAAAGAAGGCAATATTGCCGGACCAAGGTTGCTTGAGCACATTGTTGACACTGTTCTTTATTTTGAAGGCGAGCGGCACAAGCAGTATAGAATTTTGCGCGGAGTGAAAAACCGTTTTGGCTCAACTAATGAGGTTGGTATTTTTGAAATGAAGGATAAAGGTTTAACTGAAGTGGCTAATCCTTCACAAGTGTTTCTCTCCGAACGTCCCAAAGACACTTCTGGCTCAATTGTGACTGCTGCAATGGAAGGCTTACGGCCGCTGCTTGTAGAAATTCAGGCGCTTTCGTCTTTTACTAAAAATCCTTATCCTGCAAGAAAAACAACTGGAGTTGATTATAATCGGGCTGCAATTATTATTGCTGTTTTGGAAAGGCAGTTAAGCCTTAAGCTTTCTGCCCAGGATATATATGTTAATGCTGCAGGCGGAGTTCGCGTTTATGAACCAGCCATTGATTTGCCAATTGCCTTGGCCATTGCCTCAAGTTTTAAAAATAAACCGCTTGATCCAGATACGGTGGCAGTTGGCGAAGTTGGTTTAGCCGGTGAGGTTCGGTCTGTTTCTCAGATTGAATTAAGAGTTAGAGAAGCTGAAAAGTTAGGGTTTAAAAACATTATTATTCCAAAATCGAATTTAAAAGAAATAAAAAAAACCAAAATTGAAATAAGTGCGGTTAATTCAGTTGAGGCAGCTTTATAAATACTTTCTCGGATCTGCAATCTTTCCTTCAATCATCGAAGCCGCAACTGTAGCTGGAGAACCCAAGTAGATAAAAGCGTTGATATTGCCCATCCTGCCTTTGAAATTTCGGTTAGCAGTTGAAATTACATTCTCGCCGTCAGAAGGAACACCGTTATGTGTGCCAACGCAGGGGCCGCAGCCTGGAGTAACGGCAACAGCGCCGGCTTCAATTAATGCTTGATATGTCCCATCTTTAATTAAATCCAGCAGGATTTGTTTGGAAGCAGTGGCAAGGATCAATCTGCAGTTAGGGTTAATCTTATTACCTTTTAACACTTCAGCAGCAATTTGAAAATCTTCTAAACGGCCATTGGTGCAGGTGCCAATAAAACCTTGTTGGATGGGAACTTCACCAATCTTTGAAATTGGCACAACGTTATCAACAGTGTGTGGTTTAGCAATTTGCGGTTCAAGTTTTGTTGTATCAATTTCAATTGTTTTAGCGTATTTAGCGTCTTTATCAGGATCAATTGGGTTTGGTTTCTTTTTGGAGTGACCTTTGATCCAGTTCAAAACTTTTTTATCAGCAAGCATTAACCCGGCCTTGGCCCCGCATTCAATTGCCATGTTAGAAATAGTGAAGCGGGCGTCAACAGATAAGTCGGAAATTGCTTCCCCGTGCATTTCCAGCGCCATGTAGGTCGCTCCATCAGCAGTAATATCACCAATCAGCTTTAAAATCATGTCTTTGGAGTAGACGCCTTTGGGTAATTTGCCGTTGAACATCACCTTTAGAGTTTCCGGAACTTTAAACCAGAGTTTGCCAGAAGCCCAGCCTGCGGCCAGGTCAGTTGAGCCAATGCCGGTTGAAAAAACATTAATCGCGCCGTAAGTGCAGGTGTGCGAATCTGCGCCAATTACTAAATCACCTGGTACTACATGTCCTTGTTCCGGCGTGATTTGATGGCAGACGCCGCAGCCAATATCATAAAGGGTGATGCCTTGTTCTTTTACAAACTCACGGATCTTTTGGTGGATTGCTGATACTCCGAGGTTTGGGGAAGGTGAGCTGTGGTCAATTATTATAGCCGTCTTTTCAGGATGGGCAACTTTTTTGGCGCCCATTTTGCGGAAAGAATCAATGGCCACGCCAGAGGTCCCGTCCTGGCCAATCATGTAATCCAGGTCAGCAATGACAATATCGCCAGCGTGAGCTGTTTTGCCAGAATGGTTGGAGAGAATTTTTTCAGCAATAGTTCGACTTCGCTCACTATACATAGTTTGAGCCATTAGCGCGATTTCTTTCTTTTCTTTAGCTTGGGTTTCTTTTTAAGCTTAGCTT
>JAHIUL010000136.1 GCA_018817195.1 Candidatus Margulisiibacteriota bacterium | reverse complement strand
TAAAATTATTGAAAAAGATATTACCCCAAAAGAACTTTATACGGCTGATGAATGTTTTATTACTTTTAGCGGAGCGGGTATTGTGCCAATTACCAAAATCTGGAATAAGAAAATTGGCAAAGGTAAATGCGGTTCTGTCACTGAAATGTTAATCAGGTTCTACCAGGGTGAAACTTTAAAAACTAAGGCATAGCCACATAACGTATTTTTTGGCCTGTCCCGCCCCTGACTGCCACTTTAATATGATACGCTTGCCAGATATTTTTCGGAGTAATTACTTCTCCCGGCGCTCCTTCAGCAACTAGTTGGCCGTTTTTCAATAAGATTAACCTATCACAAAAACGGGCTGCCAAGTTTAAATCATGGAATGTGGCAATAATTGAACGATGGCTACGCAAGCGGCGCAGAAGCTTGCAAATGCTCACTTGATAGCGGATATCAAGGTGGGAAGTCGGCTCATCAAGTAATAATGCCCTTGGTTTTTGCGCCAGGGCACGGGCAATTGCTACACGCTGGAATTCACCGCCGGACAATTCTGTTACCTGACGATTCCTATAGGCCTCAAGCTTTAACTCCTCAATGGCCCAATCAACTGCCTTATGGTCATCCTCTCTTTCAAAAGAAAAGCGTTTAAAATAAGGAGTTCTACCCAATAAAACATATTCTTCAACTGTAAAGCCAACTACTGGCTCCATTAATTGGGGTACAAAGGCTAAACGTTTGGCCAACTCTTTGCGTTCAAGATTTTCAATCCGATGGCTGCCAACAATAACGGAACCGCTTTTAACTTTCAACAAACCTATCAAAGCCCGCAGCAGCGTGGTTTTCCCCGAGCCGTTTGGCCCAACAATGCCGACAAATTCACCGTCGTGAACCGCAAAAGACACATCTTTGACTATTGGCTTTTTATCATAACCACAAGTTAATTGTTCAACTTTTAAAATTGTCATTTGCCAATCACTCTTCTTCGCCGCAGAAGATATAAAAAGAACGGCGCGCCCACTAAGGCCATAATAATACCAATGGGAATTTCCAGCGGCGATAGAATAGTTCGCGAAACAGTATCAGCTATAACCATCAAAATCATACCAGACAAGGCTGACATGGGGATAAGAAAGCGATGGTTGGGCCCGCGCAGCAGTCTAATCCAATGCGGCACAATAAGACCAACAAAACCAATTAGGCCGGAAACTGAAACAGCAGCAGCGGTCATAAGCGAAGCTATGATAATTAGAAATAAACGCGATTTTTCAACTTCTACTCCAAGAGTAGCTGCCATTTCCTCTCCCAAAAGCAGGGCGTTTAGCTCCTTGGAAAAGAAATAAGCAATAATTGCACCAACAACTGCATACGGAGCAACTGTTATAACATTTGACCAGCTGGCTGAAGATAAACTGCCTAATAACCAAAAATAAATTGCCTGCAAGTTTCCAGTCAGAATAATAATTAAAGAAAGAATTGCTGCACAAAAAGCAGACAAAGCCACACCCGCTAAAATCAAAGTCTCAGGTTTAGTCTTCCCACCAACTTGAGATAGCTTATAAACAATCAAAACAGCCAACAACGCAAAGATAAAGGCACTCAAAGGTAAAAAACTTAAACCAAAGATAACAAACTGGGCGCCAATCGCAATAGCTATGGCAGAGCCCACTGCGCCACCAGCTGAAATGCCTAAAATATATGGGTCAGCCAAAGGGTTCTTTAATATTCCTTGAAGAATTACGCCAGAAATTGACAATAACAGCCCGATCAAAGCAGCTAAAACAACTCGCGGCAAGCGTATTTGCCAAAAAATCTCGCTGTTAAACAATTCATCTGGAGAGATAAAAACAGAGCCTAAAAAGAAAGAAATAAATACAGTAAAGCCAAGCAGCAATATTAAAAGAAAGATTACTACTCTGGAATCAATTATTCTAGATTTTTGTTTCATGGATAAACTCGGCTATTTTCCTGATAGCTTTGGTGATCCTAGGACCAGGCCGCGAGAGTAAGTCTGCATCAACAAACAAAAGATTATCTTCCTTTATTGCTTTTAAAGACCGCCAACGGCGATCCTGCTTAATTTCCTGCTCATCAACAATTCCGTCTAAAAGCACGAGATAATCAGGATCAAGCGCAACTAATTGCTCAAAACTGTATTGCGGATAAGCTGCCTTAGTT
>JAHIUL010000135.1 GCA_018817195.1 Candidatus Margulisiibacteriota bacterium | reverse complement strand
TTTTGAAGTCTTCAAGAGTAACGACTTTGTCATTTTCTGCAGAATCTATAATATGAAACTTGCCATCTTTATCGAGATAAAATGTTTTGTTTCCAATAACGAGCTTTGCTCCGGGGGGGGTGTTATATTTGATAAGGTCAAGAATTAGATTAATTGAACCGGTATAATAATTTGTGGCTTGGTTGCTAACTTTTTTGCCTGGTCCTGGTTTTTTAGCGGCCCCTTTCTTAATACCTGTTGGGGTTTTTTTAGGGTCAGTAGGCTTGGGGTCTGTACTTGGCGAGGTGGTATCGGCTTTTTTGGCTTCAGCTGGTTTTTTTGGATCAAAAGGACAAGTGTCTTGGGTTACGTCGGTTTCTCCTGCCTGGCATGCTCCATTTCTTTTTACAAAATATAATGCTCCATCTTTTTTAAGACCTTGGCATTCATGTATTTTACAAGATGAGACTCCCATTTACTCCCCCCCTAAAAAATTTAAGCCCGCCTGTTTTAGCGAGCTGAAAACTAAACCTTGCTAACAGGCAAAATAAGTTTAGGTTCTATTCAGTTATATTATCGTAATAACATGCCAAAAACTTGCATGGAAACCAAAAATATTTTTGGCGCGTGTTTTTGTGCTAGGTTCCATAAGTATTATCGGGTTAAAACAGGAAATACTTGTATTGATTGTTGGACGTTTTTCGGTTGCGCGGCTGGAAACGGTGGACGGTTCAGGTAAAACGGCCAAAAAACGGAAAACGACGGCCGATTCGAGTAGCGCAACCGCAACCATTTTATTTTTTTTAGTAAATTTTTGCCATGCAATAGATAGTTTGTATAGCTGGCGGCTGATTTTGTCGTATAAATCAACTAAATTTTCACATTCTTCTTTATTGACATATTTGCCGTACAAATCACGGACTTGGCATAAAGACACCCCGGATTCGTTAGATTCAGCCATTGCGTCATCAATGTATTTTTGGAAGCCTTTAACTTGATGCCTTTTTGAATGACCTTCTGCTATTAGCCTAGGAACTGCCTTGCAAGACCGTCTTATTTGATCGATTAGGTCATATTCGTATCTTGGGATATTAGGAATTATAGTTTGATAAACTAGCAGCATTGCCCTATAAGCTTCCTGATATACTCTTAAATCATGATATCCTCTAATAAAGCCCTTCGACTTTTTACCATCAACGTTTCGAGCCGCGCAACCGCTACCGTCACTCATATTATTTCCTCCTTTTGGCCTCTCGTAGCCTTTAAATAACACAGCAATCTTATTACCACCCCAACACAAAATTAAATTTCCCGTTAGTACAATAAAAACCTTAACCGTTCTTGGTGCCAAGTGTCAAAATCTCGACACCGGCTATTTCAAAATTAGCTGAAATTCTCATAAATGTTGACGGATAATAAATTAGAAGGCCATAGAGCCTACGGTCATTAAAAATCAGATATTTTTTGCTTGCAGGCAATTATCCAAAAGGAGTATAATTCATGAAAGTTGGCAGGCCTCCAAAAGGCAAGCCCCTGGCCGCAATCGTTTCGTTAAGCGCCAAGCGGAGAATGAACGATCCTCGCATACCCAGATGCGACGTGACAGCCCAGGGTTCATCAGGAATTGTATTGTTTATGGATTTTTTAGCAAAAACTGAATATCTGGAGCAAGTGGTAGCAAGGCATGTTGGGGAAGCAAAAGGTTTTGCTGATCTGGCTAACCTTACTTTTGGCTGGCTGGCAGAACTTTTTGCTTTTAAACCAGGACACAATTATTATGCTGCCCTGGCGCTTAAAAGTCCTGCCGGTAAATTAGAAATTAAGGCCTCGCAAGGCCAATTTGATACCAAGGCCCTGGGCCTTGATTCTCCCAAAAGCCTGGTTTCATACGCAGTGCGTGAAAATAGGACAGTTTATCTACCGCAGGTAACTGCATCAGATGAAAAGGGGGAACGAGAGTTTAGGTATCTTGAGCAAACTAACGAAGAAACTACCTCGATTGGCCAGCCCAGCTCCGAAACCGGGGTCGATATTGAGCCACTAATCAAGGCAGGACTGGATAAGCCCTGTTATTTAGTTGCCCCGCTTGAGTCAAATGGCGAGGTTTTAGGTGCCCTGGTTTTGGCGGTTGGAGCAGGCAGGTATTTTAGCAGCAGTCCAGAAGACATGGTTATTGCCTCAAATTTCGCCTCTCAAATTGCCTTTGGCCTCAACCTTCTTCAAGCAAAAGGCTCCTCAGCTTAAGTTAGCTTTCCACTTTCTACGCAAGTTTACACTATAATAATACGATAAATACTATAGAGACCTCTCGCATAATTGAATATTTACAGAGTGACTTAGATTGCCTGTTATTTAAGAGAAGCTATATAAACAGGCTTCTCTTTCGTTTTATTAGGAGGAATTATGGCACAAGGCCCAGCAATACTGCCGCAATTTAGTAGCGTTAATGCCCGGTTGGGAAATCTGGGCAATAGGTTCAAAGCTTTTAGGAAAAAGATGGGGACAAAGCTTGGGCCTTTGCTTGATTTTACGGCCCTGTTTAAAAGTGAAATCGCTGACCTGCAGCTTAGCGGCAAGAAATTCTCTGTTCAGGTCTTTAACCCCCGTTCCTTTGGCGCGGTTAACGACAGCTATAACCACCATGTTGGCGATATAGTGTTTGATAAGATGCTTCAAACCATCGAATCTTTCTACCAGAAAAAGGGCATAAAAATCAGGACTTTTCGCTGTCAGGGCGTTAACCGGGTCATTGTGCTGGAAGGGGTGGGCACCGCCCAAAGCGTGGCGCTTGCCCAGGAACTAAAAAACCTGCTCCAGACACAACAGTATACCTTTGAGATCTCTGCGGCTGAAATTGAAAACCCACAAGCACGCCAGCGTTTCAAAGAATATATAGCCCAAAAATATAATGTGCTTGTAGGTAACGTAAGCAACAGCGCTGAATATACACTGGATGTTAAAACTGCGCCAAAAGCCAGGGTCAACGGCACCAAGGTTGATGGCTTTAGTCTCAATGTAGGTAGTACTACTTATGATCCCAGGATAAGCCCCCAAGATGTTATGTTCAACCCTGCGGATGTGGAAAAAGCTGTTCTCAGTCTTGTCAATAAGATTAACCAGGATAACCCAAATAAAATCGAGCAAAAGGCATTAGATGTAATTTTAAAAGGCGTTAGTCAGGTTGGCTTTAATAATTATAATTTAACTGGCGAGGCCTTTGAGGCAGTTAAAAAACTTGCCGCCAGTAAAAAACTGCAAAATCTTGTGTTGGGCCTGCCGGATG
>JAHIUL010000134.1 GCA_018817195.1 Candidatus Margulisiibacteriota bacterium | reverse complement strand
TCTTAAGATGATAGTTTCGAAAATAGGTTCTGCTAAAGATGATCAAGAACTGTTCAATGGCATATATGAAATTTCTAAAAGTTTAGATATTCCTGCTCCTGAAATCTTTAAAGCAGCTTCCCTTAAGGCCTCAAAACTGGTATCTGAGCTGGCAATATAGGCTGTTTCTTTGCCAGAAATGACGCGAATACCAGCTCCAACCTCAGTGCCGGACGAGATTTTTTCAATTTTATTATCCTCGCAGGTAATATTTGATCCCTTGGTTTCTTCAATAAATATTTCCGCAAAATCACCACCCGCGCGCAGGGATGTGTGGAGTAATTCTTCCAGGTTTTCTTTAGAGAGCATAGTTTAATTATAACATAAACTGAAATTTTTACGATGAGGTAGCGATAAAATGATGAGGCGTATTAGACTTAAGGTAGAGTGATCGTTGATAGTTATATTGCGCATCCCTTTTTGTCGCCCTCGATCCGCCAGGGACCAATAAGGTCTTATATACATGCGGGAGCAAAGAAATGAATTTTCGGTTGAACACTGAAATTGCTAGGGAGGAGTTCCAATTGTGGGACAGCTAGGTTTATCATCATTTCCAGTTGCAAAGCGCTGGCAACATAATTCAAGCCTGCTAGGGAGACTTTTAAGAGCCCGACAGAGGAAGAGTATCCCACTCTATTCTTCTTCATCCACACCAATTTGTGCAGGCAGATTCGGCACTATTTTTCTGGGCAAAAGCATAAACGATATTATGCCCGTTGAATATCAAGCAAGTGCGGAAAGATTTCTCTCAAATTTTGCAGAAGGGACATCTGATTATAAGCTTGTAAAAAAAGCCTGTGATCTGGCCTGGGAGGGTCATTATGCCCAGGAACCCCGCAAGGATGGAAGCCCATATTTTTCTCATCCCCTTGCCGTGGCAAATATCTTAATTGAGTGGGGGGTGGGGGCAAAAGAAGTTGCAGCGGCTTTGTGCCACGATTTGATTGAAGATGGTAAGATCAACGGGGAAAGAATCACCAGGGAATTTATTGAGGAAAAACTTGGAAAGAGGGTTGCGCAATTAATTGAAGGAGTAACTGAATTAGGCAAGGAACCGGAATTTAATGGTGTTGAGAAACCTTCGGATGTGGATATATTTAAGAAATGGCTGGGTTACGGCGCTAAAGATTTAGGCAGCCTTATTATCAAGCTTGCTGACCGGCTGCATAATATGCGCACCCTGGCTTATACTTCAGAAGAATCGCAAAGATTGAAATCCGAAGAAACATTAAAAGTTTATACGCGAGTCGCAGATATTCTGGGGATGTGGGAAGTAAAACGCGAGCTTGAGGATTTGTGTTTTAAATATCTCCACCCGGAGATATATGAACAAATTATGATGAAACGCACTGAAATTATTGCGCAAAATGAAGATGTCATACAAAATATTATTGCTGAAATGCAAGATGGCTTGACTGATTTAAAGATGGAAATCGAGCTTTTCCCAGAAGCACGGTTTATTTATGAGCTTTACCAGAGAATGGAATATAGAGGTCTTTTATTAGAAGAACTTTTCCCCACCGATATTTGGCGGATCAATATTGTTGTTCCCGAAAAAAGAGATTGCCATCTGGTTGAAGGTGAGATACATGATAATTTGTACCCGCCGGTCCAGGGAGAAACTTATAATTATATTGCTGAGCCCCGACCCAATGGACACCAATTCTTGCATTCATATGTGAAAGTTCCCAGATTTGGACGGCTGCTCATACAGATACGGGACAAGGAAATGCAGCGAAATTACAAATACGGGGTGGTTTCCAAGGTCAACGGAAGAAGCGATTGGTTTAAAGAAGATTTTACCTGGCTAAAAGCTTTGATGGATTATTTGAAAAGTGAGGGGGTTACTGAAAATGCCCTCTATCGTATGTTTGCTGCGGTAACTGAACCGATCGAGGTTTATACGAGTCAAGGGAAGAAAATACAATTGCCTTTCGGGGCAACTGCTTTGGACTTTGCCGCGCAAATTCACACGAAAGTTTTTGGGAAGGCTAAGGAAGCAATAATTAATGGGCGGCCAACTCCACTTTCGACGGTCCTTCAAGATGCTGATGAGGTTTGGATTGTCAAGGGCGAAGAAACTCGGCCCAAGTTAGAATGGATAGATTGGATTCGAACTCCAAGAGCCTTGAAGCTTTTGCGCGC
>JAHIUL010000133.1 GCA_018817195.1 Candidatus Margulisiibacteriota bacterium | reverse complement strand
TGCGTTGGCACACCTTCATTGCCAAGCGGCCAGGCTGATCTATCGCAAGTTCATGATGTTGTAAAACAAATCTATGTCAAGACAAAGAAAGATGCGATTATTGTTATGAAAAGTACTGTTTCTCCGGGAACAGGGTTGAGGTTGATCAATGAGATCTGGAAAAATCATAAGAACGGCGCAAAGATTGATTATGTATCAAATCCGGAGTTTTTGCGCGAAGGCCAGGCGATCAATGACTGGCAAAAACCAGACAGGATTGTTATTGGCGCTGATAATGAGGGAGCCGCGGAAACAGTTAAATCTCTTTATAAAAACGTTCAAGCGCCTATATTAGAAACTGATATTACTTCAGCGGAGATTATTAAATATGCCTCCAATGCTTTTTTGACCATGAAAGTGTCTTATATAAATGAGATTGCCAATTTATGTGAGGTTGTTGGCGCGAACATTGATGATGTCAGCCATGGCATTGGTCTGGATAACAGAATAGGCAAGTCGTTTTTAAAAGCAGGCATTGGCTGGGGCGGCAGTTGCTTTCCCAAAGACACGCGCGGTTTGGATTTTCTCTCCGCCCAATATGGTTATGACTTTCATTTATTAAAAGCGTCAATCAGAGTTAATACCAACCAAAGGCTACGAGTTATGCATAAGTTGTTGGATGGTTTAAAAAGTTTGCCGGATAAAAAAATCGCTATTTTAGGTTTGGCTTTTAAGCCGGAAACTGATGATGTGAGAGAATCAATATCATTGGATTTAATAAGTATCTTATTAAAAGAGGGCGCAGCGGTCAGAGCCTTTGATCCAATAGCTGTTGAAAATGCAAAAAAAGTTTTGCTCACTGATACAAGGCTCATTTATGCGGATACTGCTTACGAAGCAGTTAAAAATTGTGAGGCAATAGTGCTGGCAACTGAATGGCCAGCTCTTATAGATTTGGATTGGCAGAAGGTAAGGGATTCGATGCTGGCTCCTTTTATAATTATTGATGGGAGAAACTGTTTAAATCCTCAAACGATGAAAGGAATTGGTTTTCATTATGAAGCAATCGGTAGGAAAATTTAATTTGCAATGAATATATTTTTTTTAGTTGGCTTTGTTTCATTTGCAATTGCAATTGTTACCACTCTAATAATCAAAACCATTGCTTTGCGCACCCAGCTGGTTGATGTCCCAGGCAGCCGCAGTTTGCACCAAGCGCCGGTCCCGCATGTTGGCGGCATTGCTATTTATTTTGCTTTTGTGCTGCCGTTGATTTTTGTTTTAAAAATGGAGTATTTCCCTTTTCTTCTTGCTGCAACAATTATTTTTGGTTTAGGATTATTTGATGATATCAAAGGTATTTCTCCATTGGGTAAACTGTTAGGTCAATGTTTGGCTGCGGCTATTTTGATTGGCAGCGGCCTAAAAATTGGTTTGTTGCCGGACCTAGTCAGTGTCCCCTTAACATTTTTCTGGCTTCTAGGGATTACAAATGCTATGAACCTGCTTGACGGCATGGATGGTTTGGCAGCTGGCACAACTGCTATCATTGCGGTATTTTTTGCTTTTTTGTCAATTTATAACAGCCAGCTGCAGATAGCGCTTGTTTCCATAGCTTTAGCTGGCGCGTCAATGGGATTCTTAAAATTTAATTTTCACAAAGCCTCAATTTTTATGGGGGATACAGGCAGTTTGCTCCTGGGTTTTTCGCTGGCTTCTATTGCTATAATGTTTACTTCCACAAGTACAAATATTTTGTATTTAATTTTGCCGGTTATTGTTTTAGGCGTGCCAATTTTTGACACTTTTTTAGCTATTGTAAGACGGTTGATCCGGAATAAACCAATCTTTAGCGCTGATGCTGACCATGTTTTTGAGTTTTTATGGAAATCAGGAAAATATAAATACAATACAGTTGTTTTTATCGCGTATGCTGTTAGTTTTGCATTAGGTGTTGTGGCTCTTGGATTGGAAATACTATGGTAGAACTAAAGATTCCTCTTTCAGCTCCTGATATTACTGAGGCCGAAATTAAGGCTGTTGTTGATGTTTTGAAAACACCTCAGTTAAGTCTTGGCCCAAAATTGCCAGAATTTGAAAGGTTAATTGCAAAATATATTGGAGTAAAGCATGCCATAGCTGTTAACAGCGGCACCAGCGCTCTGCATTTGATTGTTCGATCCCTTGGCATATTAGAAGGGGATGAGGTTGTAACAACTCCGTTTAGCTTTATCGCTTCAGCTAACTGCATTCTTTTTGAGCGTGCCAAACCAGTTTTTGTTGATATTGATCCAAACACCTTAAACATCGATGTATCCAGCATCCCTTCGACCCCTCGCTTGAGCTCGGGGCTCAGGGCAAGCCAGCATCTAGTATCCAGCAAAACAAAAGCTATTTTAGCAGTTGATCTTTTTGGTTTGCCGGCTGATTGGCCAAAGCTGCAGCAAATTGCTAAGAAACATAACCTTAGGCTAATTGAGGATTCTTGTGAGGCGTTAGGCTCAGAACTAAACAGCCAAAAAGCAGGCACTTTTGCCGATGCCGCCTGTTTTGCCTTTTATCCGAATAAACAGATTACAACAGGCGAGGGCGGTGTAATTGTAACAGATGATGATGAGATTGCCGGTCTTTGCCGCAGCATGAGAAACCAGGGCAGGCAAGATAACGGCGGCTGGCTGCAGCATCAAAGATTAGGATATAACTATAGGCTAAGCGATATTAACTGCGCCTTAGGAATTGTGCAAATGAAGCGAATAACAGAAATTCTAGTCAAACGTGATAAAGTTGCAGCTATGTATAATGAACGGCTCAAAGATGTTCAAGGATTAAAACTGTTAAGTTCTCCTTCTGGAACCAGGAGAAGCTGGTTTGTTTATGTTGTTATATTGGAGGATGGCTATAGCCAATCTGACCGGGATAATATTTTGCAGAAATTACAGGCAAAAGGCATTGGCTGCAGCGATTATTTTTCGCCCATCCATCTTCAGCCGTTTTATGCTGCCCTGGGTTATAAAAAAGGCGATTTCCCTGTGACAGAGAAAATTGCCCAAAGAACGATTGCTTTGCCGTTTTTTAATAATTTAACTGAAAAACAGGTTGATTTTGTAGTTTCTGCCTTAAAACCCCTGCTCTAGGCTACCCATTGTCCGGCAGATATGCTAACATATTAAGCGTGAAACACCTGACTAATTCCAAGATATTTTTGATATTATTTGATGCCCTTATAATAAATTTTTCTATTTTTCTGGCTTTTTTAATCCGTTTTGACGGCTTTGTGCCCGTTAATTATCTTATTAGATACCTGCAGTTATCTTTGCCGATTACTGTGGTTAGTATTTATATCTTCCTGCGCTTTGGCCTTTATCGCCAGGTCTGGACTTATGCCAGCATAGACGCATTATTGTCAATCTTTTTCGCGGTTTCTATTGCCTCAACTTTTGGTTTTGCAGTAACTTTTGTTTTGGGAGTGGGCAGATATCCTTATTCAGTCTCTGTTGTCGCCTGGCTTTTGGACCTGCTTTTGATCGGCGGCAGCCGTTTTATGTGGCGCATTTCCAGGGAGAAAATATTCCCAATGGTCATGGAGCAAAAAGATATTGAGCGAAAAAAAGTTTTGATTATTGGCGCTGGAGATGCCGGAGAGTCAATTTTGCGGGAAATGCTCAGGGTAAGGAATGGCTATTATCCTGTTGGCCTAATTGATGATAATCCTAAAAAAGTAGGCTTATCGATTCACGGCATTAAAGTATTGGGGGGGACCGAAGATATACCGGAATTAATTAAGGGGAACAAAATTGATGAGGCTATTATTGCTATCCCTGCTGCCTCAGGCAAAGAAAGGCGAAGGATTGTTTCTGTTTGCCGGCAGGCTAAGCTCAAGTACAAGACTCTGCCGCCGATTTATGAATTAATCGACGGTAATGTTTCTGTTAATAACATCAGGGAAGTGAAAGAAGAGGATTTGCTGGGCCGCAAGCCGATTAAATTTGAGTTTAATGAGTTGCGAAAAGGACTAGAAGGCAAAACTATTTTAGTGACTGGGGCAGGCGGGTCAATTGGCTCTGAATTATGCCGCCAGATCTCAAAATGCAGCCCAAAGCAGCTGATTATGGTTGGACAGGGTGAAAACAGTATTTTTCATATTGATCTTGAACTGCGTGAAAATATTTTCGCAGATAAGTTAGTTCCGGTTATTGCCAATGTGCAGGATAAAGCGCGCGTTGACCAGATATTGGATAAATATTGTCCGCAGATTATTTTTCATGCCGCGGCCTATAAGCATGTTGGCTTGATGGAGAAGCATCCGGAAGAAGCATATAAAAATAATGTCCAGGGGACAAAAAATATAGCAGAGAGCGCCTTGATCCATGGCGTAGAGAGATTTGTTTTAATTTCAACAGATAAGGCTGTAAGCCCGACTTCAGTTATGGGGAAATCAAAACAGGAAGCGGAAACAATAGTTTTAGGTTTACACGGCAAAGGGAAAACAAAGTTTATGGTCACCCGTTTTGGTAATGTTATCAACAGCCGCGGTTCTGTTATTCCTCTGTTTAAGCGGCAGATTGCCCAGGGCAAAGAAGTAACCGTTACCCATCCTAATGTAGTGCGTTTCTTTATGACCATTCCTGAGGCTGTCCAGCTGGTTATCCTGGCTGGGTTAATGGGGCAGGGCGGGGAGATTTTTGTCCTGGATATGGGCGAGCCGATAAAAATCGCTGACCTGGCCAAAGATTTAATCACTCTTTCCGGGCTTGAACCGGGTAAAGATATCTCAGTTAAGTATGTCGGCCTGCGGCCAGGCGAAAAACTGTCAGAAGAGTTAATCTCTCCGGATGAGGAAATTTTTGAAACAGCCCATAAAAGCATCCTGATGGTCAAGAAAAAAGTTTAACAAAAATACCGCTTGACAATATTTTTTTATGCTTTATTATGGGCATATGCTCATAACTAAGTTTGGAGGGTTTATTTAAGTGTCGCCGAGACCAAAGAAAAATAGAAGATTAAGCCCGCTTATTAAAGAAGTTATTTATCAGCCGCGCGGAAGGGAATTTGAGAAGCTGACCATTTCCAATGTGGCTGGGGACGAGCTTGAAGCCATGCGCTTATGCGACTTTCGCGAGCTGGAACAGGCTCAGGCGGGCCGCAACATGGGCATTTCTCGACCCACGGTGCAAAGGCTTTTATATTCAGGCAGAAAGAAAATAGTTGAAGCGCTGCTAAAGGGCAAGGCAATCCAGGTTACTTTTCCCAGTTATATTTCATTTAAAATTAAAGAGGGGTGAAAGTGTGACAGTTAAAAGACAGATTGATCTAGTTGATGGAATTTCAATTGTCGGCAGCCGGATGGGGATTTGCTCACAGATCATGGAGGCTGAAATGGCCTATGATCAGGAACATTATTCCGCGTCTTATCGTCCTTTAATTTATGGCGTTTCGCCGGGTTCGCGCTCCAGCAGAAAAATAGTTGCCTGGAAAAGAGGTTTGAGCAGAATATTAACTAATAAAAATTGGTTAAAAAGAATATTTAATTAGCTGGCTCGTGTTGCTTTTAGAATTATTTAGTTTTATTATATATTTTTGAAATATAATGCTATAATTAATTGTTGATTTCTAAAAGCAATGAGGTAGTTGATTATGAGTCAAATGGTCCCGTCAAAAATATTCTTGACCAAAGGCGTTGGCCGGCACAGAGAAAAATTAGCCAGCTTTGAGATGGCGTTGCGCGATGCAGGCATCCAAGCTGTTAATTATGTCCATGTTTCAAGTATTTTCCCTCCGGGCTGCAGGCTTATTTCAAAAGATCAGGGCATAAAACTGCTCAGGCCCGGCGAGATCACCTTTATTGTTATGGCGCGCAATGAGACCAATGAATCACATCGCTTAATTTCTTCTTCTGTTGGCATGGCGATCCCTTCTGATGAAAAATCATACGGCTATTTAAGCGAGCATCATTCTTTTGGCCAGACGGATGAAGAAGCGGGAGACTATGCTGAAGATTTAGCCGCGCAGATGTTGGCTACAACGCTGGGTATTCCTTTTGATGAGGACGCCAGCTGGGACGAACGCCAGGATATGTGGAAACTTTCAAACGAAATAGTTAAGACAACTAATATTACTCAAAGCGCTATCGGCCAGCGTGGAGTCTGGACCACAATTTTAGCTGCTGCTGTGCTGATTATTGACCAGGGCGCCCAAACCAGCAATGCAAAGGTTTAAGCGTCATGCCTTTGGATATCAAGGGTTTTTCAAAAACATCATTTCTAGACTGGGACGGCAAGGTTGTTTCAACCCTTTATGTCGCTGGCTGTAATTTTCGCTGTCCCTTTTGTCATAATGCCTCATTGATCGAAGAGCCGCAAAGTCATGAATCAATTCCCTTGAATAAGATAGAAAGTTTTTTGCTTGAGCATAAAGATTTTATTGATGGTATATGCTTGACTGGCGGAGAGCCTTGTTTGCACGTTAATAATGGTTTGTCAGACTTTTTGAGATATATCAAAGGCATGGGTTTTCAGGTTAAGCTTGATTCAAATGGCGCCAACCCCGGCTGTCTTAAAGACTTGCATGGTGAAAAATTGATTGATTATATTGCTATGGATATTAAAGGTCCGCTGGATGAAAGGTATAATAAGCTTGCCGGCATAAAAAGTGATTTGGCCCGGGTAAAGCAAAGTATTGAATTTATTATGTCAAGCGGCATTGGATATGAATTTAGGACTACAGTTGTACCGACGCTGTTAAGCGCGGAAGATGTTGTTGATATTGCAAAACATATTTCAGGAGCGCGCAAGTTTGTGCTGCAGCAATTTGTGCCCAAACATGCCTGGGCTGTTAGTCTGCGTGAAGTTAAACCGTATACCCGCGAACAATTAAATGAGATGAAAGATCTGGCAAAACAACATGTGCCCAATACTGTTGTTAGAGGGGCTTAACTGATGAAATATGTTTACGGCCCGGTTGCCAGCTGGAGATTGGGCCGTTCCCTGGGGATTGATCTTCTCCCAGAAACAAAAGTTTGTACTTTCAATTGTATTTATTGTCAGGTAGGCAAAGATATAGAATACACTTTACAGAGACAGGTTTTTGTTCCGACCCAAGAAGTAGTTAAGGAATTAGCACAAATCCCCGATGTGCCAATAGATTATGTTACTTTTTCTGGTAAAGGAGAGCCAACTCTGGCGGCAAATCTTGGCGAAGTGATTAATGCGGCAAAAAATAAAATTAGCAAGCCTGTTGCGGTTTTAACTAATTCTAGCTTGATGTTTGACCCGCAGGTGCGCAGGGAATTAAGCTTAGCTGATAAAGTTATTGCCAAACTTGATGCGCCTAATGAGGAAATTTTTCAATTAATAAATCAGCCCATCGAGAATTTGAATTTTGCCCGGGTTTTTGAGGGAATAAAAGCCTTTAACCAAGATTATCCAGGGAAGTTATCTTTGCAGATTATGTTTCTGCCGCAGAATAAAAACTGTGCGAGCCAACTTGCAAAACTGGCAAAAGAGATTGATCCTGTTGAAGTTGAAATTAATACCCCGACGCGCCCGACGCCCCAGGGGGATAAAACTCTTGTTTTGTCAAAAGAAGAAATTGATTCAATCAAAAATATGTTTACCCCGCTAAAAGTTTATTCTGTGTACGATAAAAAACGCTCCCGGGTTGAGCCGATTAACAAAACTGATCTGGAAAAGAGGAGGCCGTTAAAATAATGAGCAGGCAAAAACGAGAATTAGAGGTGGATAAACGGCTAAAGCTGGCAATCAGGGCGGCGGAAAAAGCGGGCCGTATGCTGGTTGATAATTTTGACCGGCCGATCAAGTTTATTAGAAAGAAGGACGGCAGCCTGGTTACAAAAATCGATCTTAAAGCCGAGAAAATAATTGTGGGTTTAATAAAAAAATATTTTCCAAAAGACAATATATTGGCGGAAGAAAGCCCTAATTACACTTTTGATTCCGAATACCGCTGGATAATTGATCCGCTTGACGGCACGCATAATTTTATCCGGGGAATAAATATTTTTGGCACTTCAATCGCCCTGCAAAACAAAAAAGAAGTTGTTGTCGGAGTGATTAATATGCCGCTGGCCGGCGGTTTGTATCATGCGCAGAGAGGAAAGGGTTGTTATCTTAACGGAAAAAGAATTAAGGTCTCTAAAAAAAAGATAAAAGACGCAACAATTGTATATGACAGCAGTATCGAAAAAGAAAAAACGGCTATGCTAAGAGTGCTGGGGGCAATGGCCGATAAAATTTTTAATTTTAGGATGTTTGGCTCAACCGCCGCCGGCTTAACCTATGTGGCGGAAGGGAAAGTTGAGGCTGAAATTGAGTTTAATGACGCGGTTTGGGATTTTGCCGCGGGCCTGCTTTTAGTAGAAGAAGCTGGGGGGATGGTGTCTGACTTTAAGGGAAAAAGGTGGAGCATTGATACAAAAAAATATGTTGCTTCTAATGGAAAAGTTCACAAGGATTTATTAAAGTGTCTGTCGAAAAAATGATTTTTTGGGGTTGAAAAAAAAGTAAATTTTCTGTATGATTCAAGATTGTGAAGACCCGGTAGCTCAGCTGGTAGAGCATCTGCCTTTTAAGCAGGTGG
>JAHIUL010000132.1 GCA_018817195.1 Candidatus Margulisiibacteriota bacterium | reverse complement strand
CTCGATGAAGCGCTTGCGGGCAGACCTGATGGATGCCGCCGAGTGGGTACTGCTGCATGGGCGTCCGCCGAAGGACTACCCGCAGGACTGACGGGCCGAGGGTGAAACTGAGAAGGCGGTTCCGCGAGGGGCCGCCTTTTTCGTTGCTTGAGGGGATTGAAAAACACGGTCTTTATCCGCAGATCCGCACAGTTAATGCTGCGGCAAAACCTGAAACAACAGTTGACAACAAAAAAGTCCTGTCTTTTTGCTCAAATAACTATTTAGGGCTGGCTGCCCACCCAAAAGTAATCAAAGCCGCTGCTGCGGCAGCCAAGAAATACGGCACCAGCTGCGGCGGATCACGCTTAATTTCCGGCAATTTAGAACTCCAGGAAAAACTGGAACAGGCAATCGCTGATTTTAAGGGCGCAGAAGCCGCCTGCGCGTTTATGACCGGATTTATGGCCAACACCGGAACCATTCCCGCTTTGATGACTGTGGTTAACATGTTTGGCCTGCCGCATATTAATCAGGACGACAATTTAATCATCAGCGACGAGCTGAACCATGCCAGCATTGTTGACGCCTGCCGCCTGGCAAAAGCGCCGCGAGAAATCTACAAGCATCGCAATACAAAAGACCTGGAAAGAATCCTAAAAAGGCATAAACAAAAAAGGAAATTGATCGTAACTGACGGCGTCTTCAGCATGGACGGCGATATTGCTCCCCTGCCCCAAATTGTTGAACTGGCAGAGCAATATAAAGCCATGGTTATGGTGGATGATGCCCATGCTACAGGTTTACTGGGTGAGAACGGCCGCGGCACAATTGAGCATTTAAATGTTGAAGGAAAAGTTGATGTTGTTATTGGCACCTTTAGCAAAGCCTTTGGCGGCGTGGGCGGTTTTGCCGCCGGCTCAAAGGAATTAGTCCGGTTTTTAAAAATCCGCGCTCGGCAATATATTTTTTCTTCTGCCCTGCCGCCGGCTACAGCAGCCGGACTGATTGAGGCAATTAAAATCGCTAAAAACCAGCCGGGATTAAGGCAAAAACTCTGGCAAAACGTGAAACAATTTAAAGACGGACTCAAAGCTTTAGGCTTTGACATATTAAACAGTGAAACACAGATAATTCCCGTCTTGATTGGCAAAGAACAAAAGGCGATTGAAGCCTCAGAAAAGCTTTTTGAAAATGGCATTTTTGTGCCCTGCGTCAGGTGGCCGGCTGTGGCTGAGGGACAGGCCCGCTTAAGATGCACTGTTATGGCCACTCACACAGAAAAACAGATCAATAAAGCTTTGAACATTTTTGAAAAAGTCGGCAGAGAGCTCAAGCTCATATGAAAATAATTGATACCCACGTCCATCTTGGCGACATATATGGCTTATTTGACAATTTCGACATCTTTGACCAAAAATTTAAACATTCCGACAGGCCCAGCCCTTATGAGCGCTTAAAATTCCGCAATATTTACGGCGGTAAATTAAACTATCTATTTAAACCTTTGATAGCTAGCTCGGCCCGCTCAATGACACGCTACGCCAACCTGCCCAATCTGCTGCAATCTATGCAAAAAAGCGGAGTTAGCCAATCAATTGTCCTGGCCTTAGAGCCGTTTGTTAAGTCAGATGTTATCTTGAATATTTGCCAAAACAATCCCAGTCTCATCCCCTTTTGTTCAATCCATCCTTTGGACAGAGATAAAAAAGAAAAAATAAAGCGCTATGTTACTGCTGGAGCTAAAGGATTAAAACTTCATCCGGTTATCCAAAGAATACTGCCGGACAGCCTGGACACACTTGAACTGTTAGAAGAAGTTGCGCCTTACAACATTCCCGTGCTTTATCATGTTGGCTGGGGCTCAATTGGCCGGGGCAGCTACGGCATGATTGATAATTACCGCAAAATCTTAAGATCTTTCCCCAGGATGAAGTTTATCTTCGCTCACATGGGATTTTATGAGCCAATTCCTTTGCTTGATATGATAGAAAACTGTCCCAATGTTTACTGCGACACCAGCTGGCAGCCGGCAGGGATAATTAAGAAAGCAATTGCTAAACTTGGTAAAGACCGCATCATTTTCGGCAGTGACTGGCCCTACAGTCTGCAGCAAACCAGTTTAAATATTATCTTAAAGCTTACAGAGGATAAACCTCAGCTGCGGGAAAAAATACTGCACAAAAACATCGAAAGAATTATATCAGCCGGTATATAGCGCCTCAATAACACTCCTTAAATCCCTCAGCATAAAAGGCTTTGCAAGCAAAGCTATGCGGCCCTGATGGTTTAGGGCTTTTAGCTGGTTGACTACCGTCTGGTCAATTAGGCCGCTCACCACAACAACATTCATTTGCGGCCAATGTTTGTCAATTTCCCGGATTAACTCTATTCCGCCCATCCCAGGCATAGTAAGATCAACAAAAACCAAATCAAACTTATCGCTTTTGAGCTTTGTCAATGCTTCGGCTCCGCTGGAAGCAAAATGGACATCTTCGTGTCCTAAGTTATTTAATAGCGCTCCTGTCATTTTATGCAAGGAT
>JAHIUL010000131.1 GCA_018817195.1 Candidatus Margulisiibacteriota bacterium | reverse complement strand
TACGAGTTTGTGAATTCTAACACACAATCCCGCGGCGGTCAAGTTTTTTATTGACGCCTTGGGATAATATTGTATAATGACTGACGTTTAACTTTTTTACTTGCCCTGTTAGATACCTTATGATATTCTACAGGAACGTATCTAACAGGACTTGCAAGCTTTTTAGCCTTTGTTATAATGATTGTTAATAAAGAAAGTTCGCTATTAAAATTATCCACAGATTTATACAGATTGTGTATAAACTGTTAACTCTGTCAATATGATCGACCTAAGCAAATCCTGGGAACTGGCGCAAAACAACTTAAAAGACAAGCTGGGCGAAACTGTCTTCTCCACGTGGATTGCCCCCTTAAGATTCTCAGCAAACGAAGATAACTCCATCGACCTTGAAGCCCCTGACCAGTTTTTTAAGGATTGGGTGGATAAACACTATCTTGGGCTGATTGACGCGGAACTGAAAAAAGGGGGGGTGAATAATCTGTTAATAAAACTCACCGTGGGCGCCGCGCGCGCCATGCCCGCGGTAACTCCTGATACGGTTGAGCAGCAGATCAAAGCCAGCTTTGTACAGGGCGCTGTGAATCTTAACTCCAGGTATACTTTTGAAAATTTTGTCATCGGACACTCCAACCGGCATGCACATGCATATTCTTTAGCCGTTGCGAATTCACCGGCCAAAACATATAATCCTTTGTTTATTTATGGTGGGGTGGGGCTGGGAAAAACTCATCTCATCCAGGCAATCTGCCACCAGATCAAAAATAACGCCAGCGGTAACATTAAAATTTGTTATATTTCCAGTGAAAAGTTCACTAATGAACTGATTGACGCGATCCAACACCGCTCTACCTCGGCCTTCAGGCAGAAGTACCGCAATGCCGATGTTTTGGTGATTGACGACATTCATTTTATCGCCGGTAAAGAATCCACCCAGGAAGAGTTTTTCCACACCTTTAATGCTTTATACGACGCGCATAAGCAAATCGTCTTTTCTTCTGACCGGCCCCCTAAGGAGATTGCCAACCTGCAGGAAAGGCTGGTTTCGCGTTTCGGTTGGGGCCTGACAACAGACGTGCAACCGCCGGACCTAGAAACCCGAGTAGCTATCCTGAAGAAAAAGATTGAGCGGGAGCCCGTCGGCGTTCCCGATGAGGTAATTTTTTTCATTGCCCAGTTGATCAAAACTAATATCCGTGAGTTAGAAGGCGCGCTTATCCGGACCATCGCGTATTCTTTACTGGAGGAAGAGCCGATCACCATAGAGCTTACCAAACAAGTTCTTAAGGACCTGTTAAAGGAGCCCAAAAAGCTGATTACTGTGGATTTTATCCAGCGTTGTGTGGTTGAAGAGTTTGGTTTGTCCTTACAAGACTTAAAAACAAAACGCCGAAACAAACAAATCGTCCTGCCACGGCAAGTAGCTATGTATTTAAGCCGAGAGCTTACAGAATTATCGCTTCCGGAAATTGGGGAGTACTTTGGCGGCAGAGACCATACTACAGTTTTACATTCGTACAATAAAATTAAAGAGGAATTAAATAAAGATCCTGGTTTAAAAGAAAGAGTGGAAAGGGTTATTCAAGTTATTAGATAGTAATCCCCGGGTTTTCCCAGGGCAATAATTGTTCTAACTGCTTGCATAGGTGGAGGGTTGTTGAGTTGTCAACAGAAGGCCAGCTGCCTATTGTTATTACGATATTAAGATTTTAAATAATATATAAATAGAAGGAGAGTAAAAATGCGGTTTAAAGTTGAAAGGGATGTCTTAATTAATGCTGTACAAACAGTCCAAAATGTTGTGACCAGTAGGCCCACTTTACCCATACTTTCCAATATTTTAATCGAAACTCAAACCAACAATATCAGGCTGACAGCCACAGATCTGGATATTGGTATAAGCTGTGTGGTTCCTGTGGATATTCTTGAACAAGGCGCTATCACTGTGCCGGCCAAGAGGTTTGGTGATATTATTAAAGAATTTCCCTCTGACAACCTGCATGTTACAACTAAAAAAAATAACCTGGTGATTGTTGATTCGGAGGTCTGCCAATTTAAAATTATGGGTATGGCCAAAGAAGAGTTTCCTAAATTACCAGAGTTTAAAGATAAAAAAGCTATAAAAATTGAACAACCAAAATTAAAACAAATGCTTAGCCTGACTTCTTTTGCCGTTTCTTTTGATGAAACACGCTATATTCTAAATGGCATACTTTTTAAAATCAATAAAAACAGTATGACGCTTGTGGCCACCGACGGTAAAAGGCTGGCTATTGCCGAAAGGAAGCTTTTGTCGGAAGTGGATATGGAGTTAAGTGTGATCGTGCCTACTAAAACCGTGCATGAGCTCAACCGTAATTTAAAAGAGAGCGGCGAATTACTATTATTGGTCGGCAACAACCAGTTGTTATTTGATTTAGGTGATGTGGTCATTTTATCCCGGCTTATCGAAGGCGAATTCCCGGACTACAAGCAGGTTATCCCAGCGCACTCAGAGAATATGTTAAAGGTAGAGCGCAACCAGTTGTTGCTTGCTGTCAGGAGAGCGGCACTTTTATCCACACCGGATTATCAAGCGGTTAAGTTGGAAGTTTTTAAAAACAAACTGGTTATTTCTAAATCTACTCCGGACGTTGGTGAATCGCGCGAAGAGTTAAATGTTGAATATCAGGGTAAAGAGCTAGTTATCGGTTTTAATCCCGGTTATCTGGGGGATGTGCTTAAAAATCTCGATGAACCAATGGTGGGTATTGAACTATCGGATAGCGAGAAGCCGGGAGTGATCCGGGCCAGCGGCTATGTTTATATTATTTTGCCCATGCGGCTTAATTAAATGGAGCAGATCAAGGAAACGCTCAAAATTGTAATGCGCGAGATGTCCGGAGCAAAAAAACTGATTTCG
>JAHIUL010000130.1 GCA_018817195.1 Candidatus Margulisiibacteriota bacterium | reverse complement strand
ATTGTTTCTGTTTATCCATCCGATGTCAAGGAGGGCTCTAACATATTCCGGGTTATCTGATCCATCTGCTAGTTTTTCTGGAGGTAGATCAAGTTGAAAGCTTTCAATGACAACACCCCTGCCCCTTTTTGCAGTTATGGGGTGAGAAAGATCGGTATCTACACCATACATGCCGCCCTTTTGGGGGTCTTTCTGATTTTGCGGCACAATTTGCATAACCATCCGGTATCCCCGCAGGGCAAACTGCACAGTTATAGCTATTGCGCGGTAATCGATTGGTTTTCTGAAGAAATCTAAATCTTCCACATTATAAGATATCTTATTCAACATTTGGCTTAGAACATCTCTATATTTCCATCTTGGAACAGTGGTTTTTTCACCGGTGTCGGGATTTACAGTGAAGATTTCATTTTCCATGCAAATTTGCATAGGGACGATCCCGTGGTTATGAAGAATTCTATGACTTTCATTGAACCTTAAGACCCCACTCTCGAGGACCAGGCTCGGATAAAAGCGAGAGGAAACAAACATAACATTTTTGGGCTCGAACCCAAAAAAGGAATGTTTTCTAAATGCATCAATGGTTCTTTGTTCTCCATCTTCATTTGGAACAATCAGCATTTTCTGCCTTGCCAGTACATCTGTCCAATGAGCGGTTCCCATTTCTTTTGCTAATTGTTGGATCCCAAAGGCCAATTGGAACATGTGTCTTTCGCCCATGGAGATTTCTAGAAGATGCCCATAGCCTGAAGCGCAAATTTCATAAGCTAGTTTTTTAGGGGGTATAAAAAATTTTTGTCCGAATTTTACTCTGGTGGCGCCTTTGTTTAATCTTGTTGCTATGCCTCCTACGGTATGTTCAGTGAAAAACTGTCCATTTAACACCATTTGCTTACTTCCATATAGTTCAAGGGGTGAAACGCTTATTTTTTGGGAAGGTATTACACCAGCAGGTGAGCGATCTACTTGATCCAGTCCTTTATACGCGAGAAGTTGACCCTGGTCCCTTGCTATCTCTCTTGTGGTCACATGGGCAAGCTTTTGCCCATAGAACTTTTCCAGCCTTGCCTGAACCGCAGCCCTGAAGCTATGTAAATAACTTTGATGAGATCTTAGATTTAAACGTTGCATTGTTGTTCTTCCTTTCTTTGCGACTATATCGCGGTTTGTTCTATTTATTTATCGAAGGGTTTTCTAAAAAATTTCACCCTTTTTTGAAGTTACGCGGCAAGCGTGTCCACCAGCTCTCTTTCTCTTTCAATCCCTGTCCTTTGGTCAATACAGCTTGGGCTGGAAGCCAAGGTTGTGACCCCAGCGATCTCTGCTATTGCTAGGATCAGTTCAAGATTATAGTCGGTAACGTCAACATCGATGTCCACTGCAATCCTGCTTTTCTTTTCGTGCTTTAAGGAACTAAGCATTCTCTTGACGTAATCGGTGATCTCAAACCTCTGGTTTCCGGGGGGGCCCATTACCATATCTGCTCCAGGAGATAATACTGTATGAATTTTTTTGAAAAGCCCCCAATCATAAGCCGGCCAGACAAACTCTCTGATCCAGAGGCTGCGCGTGATGTCATGTCCTTCTTTTAAAGCGGGAATTCTGCCTTTAACAATTCTTGCTTCAATTTCTGGAGGGGGGGAATCCAGGTCGTCGTGCGCGTCAATACGGATGAGCAGCGAACCAGCTTCAAGCAATCCCATGTGAAAAGCTTCCAGCCAGCCGAAAAGGGAATGATTGTTGTTGTCAAAAGCATAAATAGGGCTAAGTTCTTTATCATTTTTGGGAGTCACGACATATTCATGCAGGCCCTGGTAAAGTATGGGGTTTCTGTAGCTTAGAGAATGCTGTCCTCCGCCGTATACAGGGAAACTTCCCTTTCTTATATCCAGAGCTGATCCGGATCTAAGCGGAGGGATAAAGGTTTGAGCCATAAGAGGAGAGGGTTGTTTGGATGGATAAAATTTAGAGCGGACATTACCCGCGGCTCTTTGATAATAACCGCTTTGTATAAGTCTATGCTCGAATCGTTCTTTTGGAGATATTCTGGCGGTCTTCATAAATTAAACTCCTAAAAGCGGCATGGCCCGGGTAGCGATAACCGGGTCAACAATTTCAACTTTTTCTGGCGGGATAACATGCTCTCTGTCTAAT
>JAHIUL010000129.1 GCA_018817195.1 Candidatus Margulisiibacteriota bacterium | reverse complement strand
CTAAACAAAGCCCAAATTCGAAGCACGAAAAAACAAAATAGATTTGGGACATTGAGGTTTTTGATTTCGATATTGTTTATTATTTCGTATTTAGAATTTAATGTTTGTGCCATGGATGTTGACATCAACGGTTACTACGAAAACGATGGTATCGCGCTGGTCAAAAGGACCGGCGGCGGCGTGATTGGCGATCTTAATAAACTGCGCCTGCGTATGGATTATCAGCCCCATGAAAGCGTACTGCTTCACCTTGAACCTCAATATGAAATGCTTATCGCTTCTGAAACTAACTTTATTGCTGATGCTTCTGGCCTTGACCAGTTAGTTTGGGATAGGGCCTATCTTAAGTATTCTTTCCCCCAAGCGGATTTAACAGTTGGTAAGCAGCACATTGCGTGGGGCACTGGTTATATCTGGAATCCCACGGATGTTTTAAATCCTTTTACTTTATCTTTTGCCGTGAGCGAAGAGGATGAAGAAGATGCCCAGGCAATCAGGGTCCAGGTGCCGTTAGGAGCCGCTTCAGGCATTGATGCCTTTATTTTAACTAATAAACCTTGGCCTGAAGTTACTAAGGCGATTAAGGCTAAGACGAATTTAGAAAATTATGATGTTTCTGCCAGTTATGTTGATTTGGGTAACGGTGGTTTTCAAGTTGGTTTTGATACGTCGGGTGAACTTTGGGAATTTGGTGTGCGAAGCGAAATAGCCCTGGTGTCGCCGGCAGGGGTGAGCCGCTACTTTAAATCTGTCTGGGGCGGCAACTATACCTTTGAAAATGGCTGGGGGATAGAGCTTGAGTACTTTTTTAATGGCTTAGGCAAGAAAAAGAAGGAAGATTATGATTGGACTAATTATTTAGCAGGTAATATTAATCAGTTGGGTATGGATTATATATTCTTGGGCTTAAATAAGAACTTGGATGAGCTAACCAGTATCAGGCTTTCTTACCTGGCCAATGCAGATGACTACAGCTATATTTTTTATCCTGCTTATAACCGCAATATTTTTGAGCATGTTGACCTTAGCTTAGAAGCCATGATAACAGGTGGCCAGGGTGGTTCAGAATATATGCCAACTGATGCGCGGGATCCTACTGGTTTGATTGGCAGTAAGATTGTTTTTGTTAAGCTTCAATATAATTTCTAGGCAAATGTAGAAAAGCTTGAGGCATCCCAGCCATTAGGTTCGATTTTTTTGTATTCTGGCTCCTGACCGCTGATCAAACCATTAATCATATTAGCCAGATTGTCCATTTCCTGCGTCGGCACGTTTTCTGACAGCTTTGGCTTGCCGGAGTTAATATCAATCACGGTGATGCCCGCGTCACTAATGACTTTTATAGCTTCCCGATAAACTTTTTTGCCTTCGACCCGCCAGGCGTAGAGCTCCGGATTATAGCGATCCGCCAGACCGATGATAAAGAGATATTTTTGATTATGGGCCAGGTCCTGGGCGGATGGAATTGGCACGCCTTTGGGGTGTGTATGGTAGACACCAAGATATTCTAATTTGTGTTTGACCAGGAATCTATAGGCCAGGTCGATATCATCATCGGTCAAGGCGAACATTTGAGTGCGGTCATAGAGGTTTTTGTTGGGTATTGGCAAAACACCCAGAATAGTGTTCTCCCGACCGCCCAAAATACCCCCTGATTCCTGCGGATAGCAAGCCTGGGCTTGTTTCATTATTATATTGTATTGATGCTCGGTGATAATGAACATGATATTCTAATTTTAGCATAATTCTGTTATAATAAAAAATTGTCGAGCCAATCTAAAATGAAAGGAAAGATGTGAAAATGGAACTTTGGATTTTGCTTGTTGGTTTTTTGGGACTGGTTTACGCGTTATATTTATTTTGGAGCGTTACTAAGATGCAGCCTGGATCAGCCAGGATGCAGGAAATTGCCGCCTCTATTCACGAAGGCGCCATGACTTACCTCAGGCGTCAATATTTAAGTTTATTGGTTTTTATGGCCATTGTTTTTATTGCTATTCTGGCATTTATTGGTTTACCAATAGCGCTGGCTTATCTTAGCGGCGGATTATTTTCCATGCTGGCTGGATATATCGGTATGAGCGCGGCTACCAGGGCTAATGTTAGGACAGCTCATGCCGCTTCAACCTATAACCAGGGTAAGTCCCTGGGCACTGCTTTTAAGGGCGGTGCGGTTATGGGCATGTCGATTGCCAGTTTGGGTATTATTGGGTTGGGTCTTATCTGGTTTTTAATCCCTGATTTAAAGACTAAGGCTTTAGTTGTTTCTGGCTTTTCAATGGGTGCTTCATCAATTGCTTTATTTGCCAGAGTAGG
>JAHIUL010000128.1 GCA_018817195.1 Candidatus Margulisiibacteriota bacterium | reverse complement strand
CCACTTTGCATGGCCGACACAGTATCTTTGCCAATCACACTCTTGGGAGCTCTAACTTCAACCTTGGGCAGTTTTGCAGTCTGGTTATAAAGCGCGTCTCGAGCAAGTGAAATCCCTGGCGCAATTGCGCCGCCAAGGTACTCACCTTTACTTGAGACAACATCAAAAGTCGTGGCTGTGCCAAAATCAACAATAATAACTGGCCCGCCATATAATCGATGTGCAGCTAAAGCATCAACAACTCGGTCTGCCCCAATTTCCCGTTTATTTTTGAGTTTAACTTTTAACCCAGGGACATTTTGGGCTGTAACAAAAAACGGGTTTGGCAAGCCCTTCGCTCTTAGCTCTACGCTCAACTTTCTATCCATCCCCGGCACCACACTAGCCACAATAACAGCTTTAATTTTATGATTAATCTTGGGTATTTTGAATTTAGACGTAGGAAACCGCCATTCTCGAACCAATTTTTTCCCCTTAAATAAGCCAAAAACTATACATGTATTACCAATATCTATTGTCAGAATCATTATTAAATTATATCAGCTAAAAGTGAAATTTCCTAGGTTTATCCCCGATAAATAATTGGAGGATCAAACTTATGAATTCCAGTGAATACGTAGTACGAATAGTTAAAGCATCAGACAAACCAGCCCTGCCTCAGGTTGAAGCCCCGGCTGTGTTTAAAATCACGCAGAAAAACTTCATCAAATCCTTATTTATGGGCTTGGGCCTGGGATTTGTTTGCGGGCTTGTAATTTTTCTAACCCTAAAATCAATCGGGGTTAATTTCTTAGCAGCTGAATCCTCAATAATAATCGGTTTGCCAACAGTCCTTGGAACTATTTCCGCGCTCGTAATTCTTTAAGCACAGCCTGCATATCATCCGGCATCTCTTTAGTAAACTCCATTTGTTTGCCAGTTCTTGGATGAATAAAACCAAGTTTAGCTGAATGCAATAATTGCCCAGTAACTTTAAACTCTTCTTTGCGATGTCCATAGGTTGGATCCCCTACAATCGGATAGCCCATTGATGTCATATGAACCCTGATCTGATGAGTCCTGCCCGTTTCCAAAGTCACTTCAATTAATGAGTATTTCTTAAATGTTTCCAAAACCTTATAATGGGTAATAGCATCCCTCCCTTTCGTCACTCCGCCACTCGTCACTTTAACCACAACCATCCTCTTCCTATGCACCGGGTGTCTTCCCACCTTTGCCTCAATAATTCCTGCCTTATTCTTAATTTCCCCGTGAACTAAAGCCAAGTACTGTTTAAAAATCTGCTTGTTCTTAAATTGTTTTGCCAAAGCCTGGTGAGTAAAATCATTTTTAGCCACAACTATTAAACCTGATGTGTCTTTGTCTAAACGATGGACTATTCCTGGCCGCAAAATTCCACCAATTCCAGATAAATCTTTGCAATGAGCCAGTAAAGCGTTTACCAGGGTTCCAGAATAATTACCCGCAGCCGGATGGACCACCATGCCTTGAGATTTATTAACCACAATCAAGTCACTATCTTCATAAACAACATCAAGAGGAAGGTTTTCTGCCTTAACTTCTAATTTTTGCGGAGCAGGGATTTTAATGCTCACCCGATCTTCCAACCTCAACCTATAACTTGGTTTAATGGCCTGATTATTGACTTCAATATTGTTATCTTCAATTAACCGGCTAATCTGGGAACGCGACAAGCCTATTTCCTGTTTATTAGCCAGGAAATGATCAAGCCGCTGCCCTTTGTCAGCTTCAGTTATAGAGTATTTAAATTGTGCCGCCATATATAATAAGTTTAACACAAATGTTATAATTTTATAAAATGAACCACTACCTCGGTATTGATATTGGCTCAATTGCCATCAAAGCTGTAGTCCTGGATGACCACAAAAGCATCTTAGAAGAACATTATGTGCGCATTAAGGGTGAACCAGCTAAAATAGCTAACTCGATCATAAATAACACCCAGGAACGTTATAAAATAGCTGCTGTTTCAACCACTGGCTCTGGAGGAAAGCTGCTGTCTGGTTATTTTGTTAATGAAATAGTTGCTCAGGCCAAAGCCGTGGCGCACTTGCACTCTGAAGTTAAAACTGTGATTGAAATTGGCGGTGAAGATTCAAAGTTAATCAGAATGAAAGACGGCAAACTGAGCGATTTTTCAACCAACACTGTGTGCGCAGCAGGAACAGGTTCTTTCCTTGATCAGCAAGCCTCGCGCATGGGCCTAAACGTAGAAGAATTCGGCAACTTATTCCTTAAATCAAAACATGCTCCCAGGATTGCCGGCCGCTGCACTGTGTTTGCCAAGTCAGACATGATCCATTTGCAGCAAAAAGGCACACCTGAGCATGAAATTGTCGCAGGACTTTGTTTAGCAGTTGCCAGAAACTTTGTCAGCAACCTAGGCCAAGGTAAAAAATGGGAAAAACCAATTAGTTTCCAGGGGGGCGTAGCCGCAAACATTGGAGTGGTTAAAGCTTTTGAAAAACTTCTAGGTCTAAAATCTGGAGAATTAATTATTCCTAAGTATTTTGCCTCAATGGGGGCTATTGGATCTGTCTTTCAGATGATCAATACTTAGTGTTTCTTAGTGCCTTAGTGTCTTTGTGGCTATTTTTTTGCCACGAAGGCACGAAGACACAAAGGGCTAAAGAAAAATGAAAGTTTATTTAGGTATAGATATTGGATCTCTGAGCACTAATCTGGTTTTACTGGATG
>JAHIUL010000127.1 GCA_018817195.1 Candidatus Margulisiibacteriota bacterium | reverse complement strand
TAATATGTTCCAAAACTGATGTTCACCAACTTATAAAACCCTGCCAATTTTATTAAAAGAATGAGGAAAAGATGGGTACGCACATAACGAAAAAACAACTGCCTTCTGAGCGGGCCAGATTTTCACACATTCTCAGGAATAAAAACTTCCTCTGCCTCTGGCTTGACCAGCTCATGTCCCTTATCGCAGACAGATTCCTGCTCTACATCTTATTGATACTTGCTTACCAATTGACTAAAAGCAACCTTGGAGTCAGCTTGCCCATGCTGATTTTTGGCTTTTCCGCAGTCTTATTTGGTCCCAGCGCCGGAGTCTTCGTAGACCGATGGAATAAAAAACTGGTCATGATCATTTCAAATATCATTCGCGGGCTGTTGATCTTGCTAATAATCCCATTTATCAACCAAAGCCTGCCAATTGTTTTCTTAATAAGTTTTATAATATTTTCCGTGTCGCAGTTCTTTGCTCCAGCAGAAACATCAAGCATTCCCATGCTGGTGGAAAAGCGCGATCTGATTGCGGCTAACTCCCTTTTCATGATAACCCTAATGGCAGCATCCATTATCGGCATCGGGGCAGCCGCTCCCTTGACTAATCTTTTGGGACTCAAAATCGTGCTTATAATCGCGGCTTCCCTCCATCTCGCCTCCACCCTGGCAACCTTCATGATCTCGCTCAAGCACAGGGAAAGAAAAGCAGGCGACAGTTTATGGCACCTGATCAAAGAATTATTAATGGGTTTTGAATTTATCAGGAGAAAAGCACTGATCCGCCGGTCCATAATAAAATTATTTTTTGCTACATCTGTTCTGGCCACGGTTTGCATGCTGGCGGTTAACTTTTCTGAAAAGATACTGGGAATTGGAGCAGCAAACTTTGGTTACCTGATATTTGCCGCAGGCACAGGTATGGTGATTGGAGGGTTGTTTTTGGGGCGATTTGGCCATCGTTTTAAAAAGAAAAATCTGCCCCCTGTGGGCTTTCTGCTGGCTGGAACCAGCTTGCTGGTGCTAAGCAACGTACAAAACCTTTTGGTCGTCTTCGGCTCAATATTCTTTTTAGGCTTTGGCAATGCCTTTATTGTTTCACCTTTGCAAACTATCCTTCATGAAAAAGTTCCCAGGGTTATTAGGGGAAGAGTTTTTGGCGTACAAAACATGCTTATTAATGCGGCTTTTACCTTTCCAGTAGTTATTTTTGGAGAGCTGGCAGACATAATTGGCTTGCGCACTATTATACTTTTACTTGGGACGCTGGTTTTAATAAGCGGTATCTTTGATATGCTTATATCAAGATTACAAGAAGCGTAAGCAAGGCAAATAAAAAGCCAATTACCATAAGAAAGAACCGTACCACAGCACAAAAAGTAAAACCGCTAAAGTCAAAAATATCCACAGCGAATAAATATTAATGCTGCGACGCATGACACTTTTTATCAGATTAAAGAGTGCTTCAACCAAAGCCGCTATGCCACAATAAAGCCTGTCTAAACTAAAATAGCTGATAAGCGAAACCTTATTCGCTTTTCCTGAAGCCTGAACTTTTAACAGCCCGAATCTCATGCCAAACATATAAATACTTATGCCAAGCAGAACAATTATTAACGTTTCTATAAAGTATTTGATTTTCCAGAAATCAAATTTAAGTGATAAGCCAACCGCAGGCGCCACAAAATCCTTGAGCACAAAATTGGGCAGGATCCCGATTGCTAAACATAAACCAGCCAAAACAAACATGGCCAAACACATCAAAAATGGTACTTCTTTGGTTTTCTCAAGAGTTATAGGTGGTTTTCCAGCAAAAACATGTAGAAACAACTTTAAGAATGAGGCTAAAGTTCCTGCCGCCGTAATAATTAAGACTGCTTTAAGTAAAATATTACCAGATATCGCACTGGCTAGCATTGCCTTACTCGCAAAACCATTAAAAGGAGGAATGCCAGAAATCGCCAAGGCTCCTATTCCAAAAGTTAGCACAGTAATCGGCATCCGCTTACCCAAGCCACCCAATTTGGCAATTTCCCTCTGCCCAGTAGCATATATAACCGCGCCCATACATAAAAACAACAACATCTTAAACGTCGCATGATTCAGTATATGGAAAAGCGCACCCCCCATCCCTAGACTGGAACCT